>JAYUHT010000623.1:0-20560 GCA_043766725.1 Burkholderiales bacterium
CGCCCCGGGTCCCACAGCGGGATGCGCACCGCCATCGGGTTGGCCCAGCCGCGGCGGCGCTTTTGCGCCTCTTGCTTGCTGCCGCGCATGAAGGCTTCAAGCGCATCGGGCGAGGCATCGGTGAGCAACAGGTCGGCGCCGTGCAACTGCCCCAGCAGCTGAATCACTTCGTCTTGCGTGGGCGCGTCTTCACCCAGCTCGCGCTGCGCCAGGGCCCACAGGTCGGCCACGCTGCGCTGGCCGTTCATGCCGGCCAGGAGCAAGCGTGCGCCGCTGGTGAAGCGGTGCACGCGGCCATTGGCCGGGTCGTGCAGCAGATACCAAACGCGCTGGCGGTAGCGGTGGCGGTGCAGCTTGGCGCGCGTGGCCAACTGCGGGCGCAGCGCGCTGACGCGGTACCACATGGGGGAATAGGTGGCGGACGTGCTCATCTCATACGTTGCAGCGTTGTCGCTGCACCTGCCCTCAGGGCATCCAGTTCCAAAGCGTCAGGCGCAGCCAATCGGTGAAGCTGTGCGTCCACACCCAAAGCAGCTTTTCGCGGCCCACGTTCACTTTGCCCACGCCTTCCAGGCCTGGCCGCAGCCGCGCCGCGCTGCCTTGGAGTTCGGCCTCGACGCGGAAGAAATTGCGCCCGTCTTGCGGCGTGGACACTGGCGTGATCTGGCGCACCGTGAAGGGCAGCACTTCACCGGGCAGGCCCGACAGCACCAGTTCGCCCGCCTGGCCCGCGTTCAGGCGCGCGACATCGCGTTCATCAACCTGCAAGATGACGCGGTAGCCACTGGCCGGTGCCACTTCAAACAGCACCCTGCCTTGCTCCACCGGCGAGCCGATTTGCTGGCTCAGGTCGCCCGACACCACCAGGCCGTCGAACGGCGCGGTGATGGTGGTGCGCGCGAGCTTTTCTTGCGCCAGCGACAACTGCGCATCGGCCTGGCCAACCTGCGCCGTGATCACGCCCATGGCGCCGCGGTCTTGCCCGGCCTGGGCCACCTGGAAGCGGCGCAGCAATTGCACGCGCTCGGCGTTCCAGCGGCTGACCTCAAGCTTTAGGTCGCGGTCATCGAGCTGGGCCATGAGCTGGCCCTGGCGCACGCTGTCGCCGGCACGCACCGGCGCGGTGGCGACAAAGCCTTCGAACGGCGCCACCGCGGCCACCTGCTGCGCGCCTTCCACCACGGTGCGGGCCGAGACGCGGTAATCCACCGTCCACAACGCCAACGCCGCTACCAACCCAATGGCCAAGACCGACAGCAGCTTGATGCCCGGGTGGCGCGGCCCGAACAGGGTGCGCACGCCCTCACCCAGCCAGCGCCAGGTGCGCTGCAAGGGGCCGGCTTCTTGTTCGCGCATCAGCGCCCACACGGGGCCCAGCATCTGGCCGGCGGTGCGTGCCAGCGCCAGGCTGGCAGCGTCAAACGGCTCCCCCGCGCTGCGCTCGAAACTCAACGCGCCGATGGTCTGGCCCTCCTGCGTGAGGGGCACGCTGCACAACGCGGCCAGCTTGCGCTCGCGCGCCAGTTCAGCATGGGCCAGGGCGCCGATGGCCTCGTCACCGTGTTCGGGAAATTGCAGCGGCACTCCGAGATCGAGCACCTCATCCATCGCCGCATTCAAGCCGCGCACCAGGTCTGAGCGGGCATCGAAGGTGGCCATGTTGGAAATGACCAAAGGTTCGATGCGGCCCTTGCGTTCCAGGCCCATGCTGACCCGCTCGCAGTTCAGCCGCTGCGCCAGCGCGTTTACCACGGCCAGCGCCGAAGGCCGCAACTTGCGCTGTGACAAGGCCGTGGCCAGCACTTCATTGAGCAGGCCAACCCGGCCCAGCGTGGCTTCGGATTCGGCCAGCACGCGCTGGCGGAAGTGGTCGTCGAGCCAGGCAATGCCCCAGTGGATTTGGCGCAGCGCGCGCTGCAAATCGGCCTCGGCGCTGTGGCCGAGTTCCAGCACCACCGCGCCCCACAAGCGCCCGGCCACTTCGACCGGGTAGGCCACCTGGGGTGATGCGTCTGGCGCGCCGGCTTCGGGCATGACGACGATGCCGGCCCGCTCAGCCAGCGCCCGCTGGGCAGTGGGGCCGAGGTATTGCAAGTCGCGCCGGCGGTCAGGCCACACGGCGCTGACGCGGAACGGGCCGTTGTCGCCATCGCCCGTGAGCAGCAGTGCGGCGCGGCAGCGCTCGATGCGGGCGCACAGCAGCGCCAACCAACTCAGGCAGAACTCGGCTTCGTCGGCCGGTGCCGCGAAACGTTGCCAGGCGGCGGATTCGGCGCGCGCCTGGGCTTCATCAGCCAGCGAATAAACCGGCGCCGAGTTCTGCATCGTGCGTGACGATCAAACGAAACGGTCGGGCGTTCAGGCCACGGCCGCAGCAGCCAGTTCCTCGGCCGGCAGGCTGCCGATCAAACGGTCTTTCACCTCGTTGAAGTTGCGCAGCGAATACAGGTGCAGGTAGAGCAGTTCCAGCTCGTCGGTCTTGGCCAGTTCGGCCAGCTTTTCCGGCGCCAATTCGCGCAGCTTGACGCGGTTCACGGCCATGAAACCGGTGAGCGAAAGTTGCGCCCCGCCCGGCGTGGTGACCTTGGCCTGCATGGGTTCGAGCAACCCCAATTCCTTCAGCTTGCGCCCCATCACTTGGGTGCGCAGGAACTGGGCCTGGTATTCCTTCAAGAAGGTGAGAACTTGCTCGACGTAGGGCGACGGCTTGTTGTCTTCGGTGAAGAAGCGCTGGCCGCGGCCTTCGGTGTTCAGCCCGGGGTAGGACTCGTCAATGCACAGGGTGAGCGTCTTGTTGTCGGCGCTGGCGGCAAACACAAAGGGGTAACGGCGCAGGAACGCCGGGATGTACTTGGCGTTCCACTTCGCATCCGGGCCCAGGTAGAGGTTCTGGTCGCCCTTCACGCCCAACACCACGGCCGGCATGATGTCTTCACCGACACCGGTGAACACCACGGCGTACTCGGTGGCCGCACGCAGAATTTCAACCGCCATCAAGGGCACCGCATTCACGCCCTTGCTGAAAGCGTAGTCGCCGCCGACTTCAACCGAATGCTTGCCGTGCCGAGCCGGCGTGATGGGAACAGCGGTTTCGTAGATGAGCAGTTGCTTGGTCATGGTGGTTGAAGTGGTTGTGAATCAGGGCGCCCAAGTGTGGCACTTGGGCGCCCCAAAAAGGTGGGGTGAATCCCGTCACCCCCTAACTCCCGGGTAGAGCGACTGCTTACATCGCGCCTGCGCGCACAGCCCCCGCGGGCAGGTGGACTTGCCAGCGGCTGTTGGGCAAAGCGCCCCAGGCCGGCGCGCCCAGGTCATTCACGAAACGGCTGCGCCAGCCCTCGCCCGCCGCGCGGCGTTTGAGCAAATCGGTGTCTTCGTCCGCCTGCCAGGCCAGGCCGGCAGACCAGTCGATGGCCAAGTTGCCGGGTGCCGCCGCGGCATCAATGTGGCGCCATGGTGCCAGGCTGCTGCCCAGGCGGGTGCCCGCACTGAGCGACTCTCCCATCAGGCCACCGTCTTCATGGCCCAAACCGGCGGCATGGCCATATTCATGCAAGAGCGTCGTCATCAGACTCATCCTGCCGCCCGAGGCCCCAAATGGGCCGTCGCTGGGCGCTGCGCTGTCAACCAACCAACCCCAGCCGGCGGCGTTGTCGTCGACCGTGATCGTGCCTTGCTGGTAGCGCGCCAGTTCGCCTTGCGGCAAATCAGCCACTTGCAGTTTCACGTCGCGCAGGCTGGCCACCAAGGCCGCGTCTTCGCTCAGCGACCACAGACGCAGGACCTCGCCTGCCACGGTGGCCAGCTCGGTTTCTGTGACCGTGGCGCTGGCGTTGGCGTTGCTTTGCACCGCGCTGGCCGCGCTCAGCAGTTGTGGCACGGTGGTGTCGTTGGTCTTGGCGGTGACGACATCGAACGAGGCCACACCGCCCTTGGCCATGAGGCCAAAGCCGCCATCCACCGCTGCGGAGTTGAAGACAAAGCTGGTCAACGCTGAGGCGACCACCGTCGCGCCATTCATCTTGGCCACGGTAAGACTCACGGTCGAGCCTTTGACCAGGATGTTGACGTTGAAGTCGATGTCGGCCGCCAACGACGCAAACGCCACGCTGCTGTCCACCACCCAGCCGCCGCGCGCGGTGTAGTGGCCGATCAGCACTTGTTTGCTGCCCACGTCGAAGCCCGCCCATTTGAAGTCGCCGTTGTCGTAGCGGTCGAAGACAAAACCGCTGCGCCCGGCGCTGGTCTTGACGCTGGTGCTCAAGTCCAATGCCGCCGTGCTGGTCAGGCGCAGCGCGCCCGACATGTCGATCATCGAAAACGCCAGGTCGCTGCCCGCAGGTGGCGTGGCGCCATAGCGGCCCGCACCCAGGGCCCAAGTGCCTGCTGCGGCGTTGCCGAACATGGCCAGGCCGGCGGTGGAAAAGTCGTCGCTACGCACGATGTTGGTTTGTGGTGGCAGCACTTGAACGGCGATGTTGTCGATCGCGCCACGGGAGTTGTTGGAACCAAAACCCACCAGGCCCCAATTCAAGCCATAGCTCACGCTGTCAAGCACCCGCGCAGCGTAAGTGTTGGTCAGGGTGACCCCACCCACCACCACGCTGACCGCGCCGCCGTTCACGGCCAACAGCACGTCGTACCAGATGTCTGCCTTGCCTTGGAACGGCGTCTGCTTGTCGTAGACCCAGCCGCCGGCATCGCGATGGCCGATGACCAGCTTGTTGGTGGATACGTCCACGCCCGCGAACTTGAAGTCCTGGTAGCTCACGTAGTCGAAGATCACGAAGCTGTTCGCACTCCAGCCGGCGGTGGGCTTGATGGTCTGGATCTTGGCGCTGACCTCGAAGTACGTGGGCAGACGATCGCCCACTTGATACACGGCCACGGAGTCGCTGTGCGCCGAGGTGGACGCCACTTGCAGCACCCCACCCGCCGCTTGCCAGGTGCCGCTGTCGGCCAGCAGGTTTTGCGGCGTGTTGTTGTCGAAGGTGGCCGAGCGCAGCACATCGCGCTTGCCGCCAGGGATGTTGCCGGCCTGCGGGTCGGCCGGCGCACCAGTTTGGTCGTGGAAGAAATCGTCTTGCTGGCGCAGCAGGCCCAGCTCGCCACGCGGCTCGCCGTTGCGCGCCGCGTCAAGCCAAGTGCCTTCATCCAATCGGCGAGTTTGGTCAGCACCATCGCTGGCGCTTAACGCATAAAGGAACTCACTCAATTGCGGCTGCAAGGTGCGGCTGACCGTGGCCGTGCCGAAGGGCGCAAAGGGCACCAGGTAGGTGTTGAATTCACCCACCCAATCGATCAAGCGGTCACCCCCGGTGTTGGCGATGAGCACATCCCGCCCGGCGCCGCCGTAGGCTCGGTCTTCATAGGTGGGCGCGGTGTCGGGCTGGTCGTTCAGGTGGCCGTTGGTGGCATGGTTGTCATCCATGTTCATCAGGTCGTTGCCGAAGCCGCCGTAAGCATCGTCGCGGCCCGTGCCGCCGACCAGCCAGTCGTTGCCCAGGTCGCCGAACAACTTGTCGTCGCCATCGGAGTTCACCGCGGCGTAAGGCACGCCGTCAGGCGTGGTACCCGCGGCGAACGGCACCCCCTCGGCGGGGTTGAAGTTCAACAAGAACTCGAACGCCGTGATCGGCCCATTGGCCCACTTGGTGCCGTTGTTGTTGAGCATGATCCGGCGCAGCGGCTCGTACTCGTCATAAAAGGCGAATTCGCCCGAGCGCGCTGAAGGATCCTTATGCCAAGGGTTGGTGGTGTCGATCTGCGAGAAGCGCAGCACGTCACCACTGTTGAACGGCCGCATCCAGTCACTGCGCGCCTTGCCGGTGAGCGTGCTGTTGCCCGGCACCGTGTCGTTGTAGACCTGCGTGAAAGCCATGGTCAGGGCTTCAGCGCCTGAGATGGCGTCATCGCCCGCGCCGCCATGCAGCCAATCGCTGCCCAGACCGCCGAACATCACGTCGTTGGCCAAGTGCGGCACGGCCTCGGACGGCGCCGGATTCTGGTAGGCCTCGATGCCGCCATTGGCATCCAAATTCCAGGGCGTCAAGTCCACCGTCTTCTTCAGCTCACCGGCCTTGTTGATGACCGCGTTTTGCACATTGCCCGGCGTGTAAATGGCTTCGTTGATGACGTTGCCGTTGATGTCTTTCGTGCTCGGGTCGCTGCCCAAGAGCTTGACCACGCCGTACAGCGCCTCGCCGAAAGTGGCGCTGTTGCGGCTGCCGAACAAGCGGCCGTCGTCACCCAACATGCCGTCATCACCGGTGCCGCCGGAAATCCAGTCGGCGCCCCAACCTCCGATCAAATCATCGTTCTGACCATCGCCATAAACGATGTCGTTGCCGGTCATGGCGTAAATGGTGTCGTCACCGCCGCCACCATGAATTTCATCGGCCGCGCCGTAGTCGCCCAACTGGCCATTGGGTAAGGAAGCGGGAACGAAATCAGGGCCGCCAGGTGTGTAGTCCACCAGCGTCGCGGTGCGCGGCACGATGCGCAGGGCGCCGTCGTAGGCACCGTTGTTCAGCACGCCTTCGTTCGCGTCGTAGTTGAAGGCCAGGTAGCCGCGTGACGTGGCCACGGTGTCGCCTGGTATGGCGATGCTGCCGCTGGCGGCATTGGTCGCTTTCACCACCACACCACTCAGCGTGACGCCCACCAGCCTGTGGATGTCGCCGTTATCGCCCAGGATGGTGTCAGCGTCGCGCGCATTGGCGCCAAAGCCGCTGGCTGATGTTCCCGAACCTGTGCCCGTGCCCACGGCGTCACCCACGCTGTTGCGGTCGCGCTCAGCCACTTCGCCGCTGCCGCCGAAGATCATGTCGCTGCCATCGGGCCGCTCGGCGCGCGTGTCTTCGCCGAACATGGTGGAGTTGCCGCCCACGATGTCGTCTTGCCCCAGGTTGCCGAAGATCACGTCGGTGCCGCCGTTGCCTTCGATGTAGTCGTCGCCATCGGTGGCTTCATTGCTGGTCGAGGCGTTGACCGTGAGGTCACCGACGCCCACGAACACGCCGCCCACGAATTCATCGGCCGCTGAGCGCGCGGCGGCGTAGGCTGTGGCACTCACGGTGCCGGCGCGCAGTTGCGCGGCCAAGCCGATGGCGGTGCCGGCCGGCGTGAACGCCCCAATCGAACCATCGCCCTGCACAGTGTCGTTGCCGAGTTGGCCAAAGATCTGGTCGTCATCAGCGCCGCCAGCCAGGTAGTCGTTGCCGAAGTTGTTCAAGGCGGCGGCTAGGTCAGCGAAGCTGTGGTCAAGCAAGTCCACGCGGAAGTCTGTCCAAACAAAGTTACCGTCTGGGTTAGCTTGCCAGGCCCCCGTGGCCAGGTCTTGTCCAGCGTTGTTGGCGCCGCTGATGCTGTACATCTGCGTGCCAATCAGCACCCTGAAGCGCGGATTCGTGGGGTCGCCCACATGGCCCGTGCGGTCCAGCTGCACGTTGTCGCCAAACACCAGGTCGGCGCCGGCGTTGCCGTCAACCCGGTCGCCCGCGGCGCCACCGATCAACACGTCATCGCCCTCGTTGCCGAAGATGGTGTCGCCCTTGCCGTTGGTGTTGCTGCGGCTTTCAACCAGCCGCTCATTGGCCGTGGCGAAGGTGCCGGTACCGGTGCCCACCACGCGCACGTTTTGCGGCACGCTGCTGGCCCAAAACTGGGTGATCACGCCATGGTCGCCAAAAGCAATGTCATTACCCAACTGGCCCAAGATGAGGTCAGCGCCCGCGTCAAGCGAATCGGCCCAGCTCGGCCGCGCCAGGCTCACGGCCGTGGCCGTGAGGTCATCAAGCTGCCCCACCGCATAGCTTTGCGCGCGGTCGTGGCCGGTCTTTTCGATCACCGGGTTCACGGCGTCAAAGGCCTGATCCACCACCGTGGGCCCGCTCATGCCCGAAACCAGCTTGCGCGAGTTGACATCAATGTTGATGCCCGAATCGCCATAGACATGGTCGTTGCCCTGCTGGCCAAAAATGCGGTCGTCACCCGAGCCGCCGGCCAAGGTGTCGCCCGCCTGGCTGCCGATCAGCAGGTCGTTGTTGCCGCCGCCGAACATCGTGACGCTGTCTTGCGACAAGTTCGCGTCGAGCGTGTCGCGCCCCGCAAAGGCGAAGTTCATGGCATTGGGGCTCTTCACGCCCGACTGCGCGCTGTAGCGGTAGCCGTCGGCCGAGGTGTCGCCGAACACCACGATGGGCGAACCCAGCACGCCGGCCGTTTTGCGCGAGACCACGTTGATGGTGTCGCCGCCCACCACACCGGCCACCGGTGTATTGCCGCCGCCATGAATGACCGTCAGGCCGCCGTGTTGCGCGGTGGTCTGCAAGGTGCTGTTCACGGTGAGCAGGTCGTTGCCGCGGCCCAGCATGAGGTCGAGCACTTCAATGTCTTTGAACCAGCTTTGCGTCGCCGGGTCGTTGTCGGTGTAGGTGGCGTAGCTGATGCCGCTGGCGAAGAAAAGGTCGGCCACGTTGTCTTCGTTGGTGTCAAAACCCACCGCCGGGCCCATGCCCAGGCCGCTGATCTGGGTGCTGGTGACCGTGCCCACATCGTTGGCCACGCTGGTGTCGTTGAAGACATTCAGCTTGTCGATCTGTGTGGTCTCGTCAACGAAGAAATTGCTGGACATGTACAGCACGGCGTAGTCGCTGGCCGCCGTCGGCGCGCCGCTAACGTTCCAGATGGCTTCCATGCGGCCGGGGTTTTCCAGCGTCAGGGTCACGGTGGCGCCGTTGTCCACCAGTGCATTGATGCGCCAGAAGCGATCCAGCCCCGGGCCCTTGCTGATCATGACCGAGAAGCCCACCAGGTCACCCAGCACGTTCACATCATCGACCGCAGCGTTGACCACGACGATCAGGTCGGCCTTCTCCACCACCATGGTGTTGAGCGCACCCGGCGTGAAGCTGCCGTTGAACGACACCACATTACCGTCTGAGGTGAGGCTGTTCGTTTCACCCGGCAGCACGATGGCCGGCACCAACGAACGGTCTTCAGGCCCCACGCCGCCCAGCACTTCAAGCGGGCCAAAGAGTTCACTGGTGGTGTGCGGGCGCTTGGAGAAATACTTGTTGTACTCGGTGCCCGGTGCCGGCTGGAATTGGCTGTTGGGCGAGACGGTGATGGTCTGCGCTGTGTTCCAGTTGGCTGACGTGAAGCTCACTGCCGTGGGCAGGGTGAACACGGTTTGCACCAGGCCGCCGTCTTTGTCAGGCAGCGCAAGCGCAATGGTCGTGATCGTCACCGTGCCCACCGGCGCCTTGGTCAGGCGCAGTTGGTAGGTGTCGCTCGTGGTTTCGTTCTGCGCGGTGTTCGGGTTGTCTTGCACCACCAGCGTGCGGCCGAAGCTTTCGGTGACGAGCACGCCTTCGCTGTTGGTGTCCACCACCGAGACCTTCAACTTCTCAACCGCCACATCGGGGCCGGGCGTGCCCGGGTTGACGTAGCGGATGTCGGTGCTGGAAGTCACCGTGTGGTTGATGGGCGCGATCTCGCGGTTTTCACTGATGCCGTCGTCGATGCCGGTGAGGGTGAACACCACAGGCTGGAACCAGTTGGCCGCCGCGAAGGTGACCGTCTTGCTGCCGGGGTTGTAGCGGATATCAGCCGTGGTTACCGTGATCTCGGCCGCATCAAAGGCGAGCTGCACCACCGTGCCGCCGCTGGGCGCGCTGGCCAGGCGCAGCGAATAGGTGTCGGTGATGCCTTGCGGCGCCGCGCCTTCCAGCACCTGCGTGCCGTTGTCGTACTGCGCGAACGACTCTTCGACGTAGATGCCCGCCTTGTCGTCGTCAATGATCCTGGCTTCGACGTTGCGCGTGGCCACGAAGTTGAAGCTGGCATCCGCGCTGATGCTGCTGTGGCTGATGACGGCTGTGCGCGGCCCTTCGGCGCGCGTGTCGTTCACCGCCTTCACCCACACCTGCTGCTGGAACACCGAGCCACTTTGGCCGGCGTTGAAGGTGAGCACGATGGCACGATGGAAATTCACGCCATCGGTGCTGACCAAGAAGGTGTCGCCCGCTGGTGACCCATCTTCTTCCTGCTGCGTGGTGCGCGCGGCCGAGACCGTGATGTAGACCGCCGCGGTGGGCGACGACGACAAGTACACGTTGTAGAAGTCCGTGGTGCTGCCCAGCAGCGCTGACTCACTCACCACCGTGCGGCCATCGGGCTCGTCAATCACGATCTGGCCCGAGCTGGCGGTGGCGATGTTCAGGTCCACCCCGCGCGCGATGATGTTGTTGTAAAGCGGGTCGAGGTTGGGGTCGGCCGAGACCTGGTGTTCGATGGTCGAGCTCACGCCTTCCAGATCGCGGCTGACCACGATGCCGGTCACGTCGCCCATGGTGTTCACGTCGTCGCTGCCCAGGCCGCCGATGATGCGCGTGGCCACGTCGAACGGCGTGCCCAGCACCCAGAAGTTGTCATTGCCTTCCAGGCCATCCACCTCACGCAGCTCTTCGTTGCCGGCCAGTTTGACCTTCAGGCCGGCGCCGTAGATGCCGTCTTCGGTGATGACGAAGTTGTCTGAGAACTCCGTGCCCAGCGCCACCACGCGGTCGAAGCCCGCGCCGCCGTCGATCGACACCGGGGCGTTGATGTTGTACTGGATGTTGTCGTCGCCATCGCCGCCGTTGATGAGCGTTTGGCCGTCGCCGCCCTGGCCGGTTTGCAGGGCGAAGGCGCGCACGATGAATTCATCGTTGCCGTCGTTGCCTTCCAGGCGCAACTCGGCCTTGTTGCTGTAGACGCTGAACGAATCATTGCCGGTGCCGCCGTACGCCGTGAGCGGCGAGCTGATGCCGCGGCTGAGGTAGCCGCGCGTGGTTTGCACCGTGCCGGCGGCAAAGTCGTTCGCGTCGGCCACGTTGCCGAACTCGCGTTCGGAACGGTAGAGCTGGCCGATCTGGAAGCTGTCTTTGCCGGCGCCACCGTCGAGCGTGGTGATCACGCTGTTGTCGTCAGACGCAAAATAGTCGTTGCCGCCGTAGCCGTACACCGTGAGGCGCCCGTTCATGGCCTGGTCGTAGTTGATGCGCTCGACCTTCAGGTACGGTGAACCCGGGTTCAAAGCTTGCGCGGCCAAGTTACCACCCAAGGCGCGAATGTCGTTGTCCAGGTCGCCGTGCATCAGGGCGACGAAGGCCGGGGCGAACACTGGCGCCGTCTTGAGTGACAACGTGGGGCTGTTCAAGCCGTCGTCATGCCCAGGCAAGTAGCTTTGGCCGCGCAGCAGGAAGACATCGTCGTAGTTGTCGTTCGGCGCCACGTCAGACGTGATGGCCTTGCCGCTGCCTTCAATGGTGAGCGTGTCAACGCCGTCATTGGCCGCCCCGGTGTCCAGCGCGTTGATCAGGTAATCGCTGCTGCCGCCCAGGCCGCCATTGGCGTTCATGCTGCCGTGGGTGACGACGACCGTGGTATCGGTCTGATCCTGCCCGTCGAGCGTGAGCGCATCGCGCACGGGCAGCACGTTGGCGTGGCTGTCGATATACGTGCCACGCACCGTGGTCAGGTCTTGCAGGCGGTCGACAAAGAAGCGGTCTTCACCGTCGTTGCCGGGCCCGCCCGTGGCCGTGCTGGCGCTGCCATAGTTGTAGGAGTCGCCGCCGAGCTTGGTTTCCCAGTAGTTGAAGCGGTCGTTGTCGTTGGCACCAAACAGGCTGCTGCGTTCGCTCAACTGCTTGGCGTTGGCGGCGCTGGTGAAGTCAGACGTGATTTCACCGCGCAGGTTCATGATGGTGCCGGCACCCGCATCGGCGTTGCCGTAGTCACCAAAGATGTCGATGTTGCGGCCAGCCAAGATGAAGTTGGTGGTCTTGCTCGTCATCTCGACGTTGTCGCCCACGCGCAGCAACACGTCGCGTTCGGCCTGGATGCGGCCGTCGGCCACGGTCGCGCATTCCAAGGTTTCGCCATTCGTTAGCAGCACCAGGTTCTCGCCTTGCGTCAGCGCGAAGCTGTCGCCAATGCTGAACGGCACGGTCACCGTGTCGGGCACGGTCAGGCGCACGTCGCCCTTGTTGGTGAGCGCGCGCAGCACATCCAGCGAACTTGCGGTCTCAGTGAGGTAGATACCCGCATCAGCCGCGCCGTTGGCGTTGGCCGTGGCGTACAGGCGGCCGTTGGTGGCGCCGCCGAGGGCCGCGTCGGTGTCGATCTCGACATCGTTGCCGCTGCTGCCCACGCCGCCGCCCACGGTGACCAGGTCGATGCTGTGGGCCTCGATGTTGTTCGGCGCGCCGTTGCCATCGGTGATGCCACCGGCGCGGGTGTGCAAGTCAACATCGGCTTCAAAGGACTTGATCAAGCCCAGGTTCATGGCGCCCGACAGTTCATCGAGGTAGATGTCGTTCTGCGCTTCGGCATTCACCGTGCCCACGCCGCTGAACGAGGAATCAATTTCGATGAAGTCGACGGGCACGATGCCGCCCGCCAAGCAGGCTTCGCCGATGAAGCCATTCAAGGCATGCAGCGTGATGTTGCGCCCGGTGACATCGGCCACCGCCGTGCTGTCCAGTCCGGTGGACAAGTGATCGAGGTTTTCAACGTCGATGATGTCGAAGTTGCCGCTGGCGCTCGCCGTCAACTCCACATCACCTTCGCTGCTCTTGATGCGGCCCAGGCGCATGTCACCAGTGAGTTCGTTCAACGCAATGTCGCCGTCGGTTAACGAATAAAGCAAGCCGGAGGTGGCGCCAAAGATGTTTGTCCTGGCCGTGATGTTCACGTCCACACCCGTCAACTCGCCATTGAGCTGAATGTCGGCGCCGTCAACCACACGGCCGGCTTGGGCCAGCACGATGTTGTAGGTGGATTCGATGTCTTGCTTGTAGGCGCCGAACACGCCCAGCGGCGCGACCAGGTTCTTCCAGAAGTCGAACACGATGCCGGCGGCGTCGGGCTTGAAGAACTGGATGTAGGGCAGTGGGTCGGGCGTGTTGGTGAAGCCGTTGTCATCCAGGCCACCGTTGAGGTTCTCGTCGATGATGAGCGAATAACTGCCCACTGAAGCCGGCGGGTTGGATTCATCGCGCCCATTGCGCATGAAGACATCCACGTTGCGCCCGGCGTCCAGCGTGCCCAGGTTCACGGTGTAGGGCAGCCCTGTGAGGTCGCGCTTCAGGCCGCCCACATCGAGCACGATGTTGCCGCCCGCCGTGGCATCAAGCAGTTCAGGCCGCCCGCTGCTTTGCACCAGGTCCAGCGACAGCGCGGTGCGCGCGCTGGCACCCACGTTGCCGGCCAGGCTGCCCACATCACCCACCGCATTCAGCGTGGCCAGGTTGGTGCGGATGACTTGCGAGCCATCGCTGAGGATGTCGCTGTTGCTGGTGACCAGCGTGTTGCCGATGGGGTTGTCGATTTGGCCCGCGAACTTGATGTCAGCCAGCGCATTGAAGCTGGTGCTGGTGATGGTGATGAGCGTGGGCTCGAACTGGTTGATGATGCGGAAGTTGAACGGGTCCTTGCCCGAAGGTGCACGGTCGTCGACGTTGATGAACACTTCGCCATCCGGATCACCATCCCGGTCAATAGGGAAGATGTCGGTGATGATCATCGTCTTCGGGCTGCTGTTCACCAGCGTCACCGTGTCGAAGGTGCGGCGGGCGTACCAGGTGCCGTCGTTGCCGAACACCTGGCTCGTGCCGTTCAAGGTCGCCTCGCCGTCGTCCATGTCGTCGGGCTGGCTGAAGGGGTTGCTGATGGCGTTGGTTTCGATCAGCGCATGGCCGGGGTTGTTGTTGACGATGGGGTTGACAGTGAATTCCGTCGCGCCGATGGTGTCGCCTTCGCCCTTGACGACGCCGCCGTCGGTGACGGTCACGTTATTGGCGGTTTCGATGAAGCCGTTTGAAAGCACCACCAGTTCCGGCACTTCACCAGAGAGCAGGATCACATCGGAATCGAAACTGATCTGGCGGTCGGCGTTCCAGATGCCTTCATAGCGTTCGTCATCAAAGGCGTTCGTACCGCCCTCGTTGATGACGTCTTCAGAGATGCTGTCAAAGGCCGGCGCTTCGGTGATCGAGCGCACCTGAAGATCGCGTGTGGCCACAGTGGCGTCGGCGGCAGCCACGACATGGCCGGTCTCGGTGACGTAATAACGCCAGGCCACATTGCCCGCGCCGAGCGAGACGGCGATGGCTTCACCGCCTTCGTTGCCGTTGTTCGGGTTGCTGTCCTGATAGACCTCCTTGAACTCGGTGCGAATGTCCACCAGGTCTTCACCGGTCACCAGCGCGCCGCTGTCGATGGTCAAGAGGCCATAGTTGTTCAGGCTGGTCTTCAGGTCGGCATCGGCATAGCCAATGGCGCCGCCGAAGTAGGCATAGCCGCGAATGCCGACGGTGCCGCCATCCACCAAGGTGGAAAGCTTGACGGCGTCTTTGGCAAACAGATGCGCATTGGCGCCCACCGAGGTGGTCAACGTCGGTACGCCAGGCGCCGGGCCGGTGACGGTGAAGTACTGCTCGGACACAGCCGCGCCGCCGCCGGAGTAGGACTCGGCATAACCGTACAGATCACCGCTGAAGGCCTGCTTGGCCTCGGCGATGATGTTGGTGCCGGCATTCACCGTGGCGCCGGCTCCGAAAGCGGTGTTGACGGTGGAGGTGACGGTGGCATAGACATCGGCATCGGCTGCCGAGGCAAAGATGCCGCCGCCAGAGGAAGCGCCATAACCGTTCTGGTAAGTGGATTCCGTGGCATTGAGAGTGACGGCGCCGCCGGCATTCAGCACGGCATCGGCATTGACCACGGCATCGATGTCCTGATCGACGGTGGTGATGGCATCGGCCGCACCGAAGGCCCCGCCGACACCGAACTGGAAGGTGTCACTGTAGGCCGAGAGATGGGCTCGACCATCGGCCAGCAGGGCGATCGAGCCTGCCGTCGTCACCGAGGTACCGGTGCCGATGATGGCGTTCACATCGCTCAAAGTGGACAGGTGCGAATTGGCATCGGGCGCCGCTGCGGCGCTGCCGCTGGAGATGTCGGCAAAGGCCCGGCTGTCGCCATTGCTGCCAAACAGCGCGCCCAACTCATTGCGCAGCGTCGAGGTGTTGAACAGCGCGCGCACACTGGCACTGCCGGCATCCACATTGGCACCGTCATCGATGCGTGCGAACACCTGCACGCGGCCGGTGCCGTTGGTCTCACCGGTGATGCGGGCGGTGGCATCCGAGCCGCCGATGGACAGCAGACCCGAGACTTCCACGCCTTCGGCCGAGGCGTCGGATTCGGCCGCTGCGTCGGCATGCACATTGACGGCGCCGCCCACATTCACGCGGCTGTAGGCGCCGATCTCGGCGATCACGTTGGGCGACGCAGTGGCCACGGCGAGCGTTGCTACATCGCCGGTGGCGATGCCGCCGGCACCAGCCTCAGAGAAGGCGTAAGTGCGATCCTGCGCCTTGGCATTGACGGTGAGCCCGCCGCCAGTGAGCGTGGTGTGGCTGCCACTGCCGCTGCCGCTGCCATCGGCCACTCGGGCCTCGGTGTTGCCATTGGTAATGGCGGTGGAATCGCTGACGCCAATGCCGGCCACCAGGCCGAGGCCCAGTGAATTGGTGATGGCGCGGGCGTGGTTGACACCGACGGCCACCACTTGGATGGACGAACCACCGTGCAGGGTGTGACCATTGGCGCCGACCGTGGCATTGACATCGGCGCTCGAGGTGGCGTCGGAATCGGCGCCGCTGACGGTGACGCCCAGCGAACCGCCTGAGGCCGAGGAAGTGGCCTGCGCCTTCTGGTCATTGCCTTCGTTATGCGCCGCCTTCACCAGCAAGGTGTTGCCGGCCGAGGCGTTGGCCGCGCCAATTTCTGCTTTGACGGTGGAATTGAGTTTGGCGTCAGACGCCGAAAGGCCGACGCCGCCCAGCAGGCTGAGATTGGGAAAGTCGGAATCATCGTCGGTCTCGATGCCGCCGCTGTCGGCCGTGGCCCGTGCGTTCGCATCGGACTCCACCGTGATGTTGTTGCTGGCCGTGACAGTGCCGGAAGCCACCCGCGCCGTGACGCCGGTGTCCACCGTGGCCGTGGCATGGTTGGTGCTGGAGCCGATGACGCCACCCACCGTGGCCACCGTGGTGGCCTTGGCCGCCAGGTCGGTGTCGGTGCGCACCACCACGTTCTGGCCGCTGAGGGTGGTGCCGCCAAATTCGGCCTTGACCGAGCCGCCCACGGTGCCTTCGGCAACGCTGGTGCCCATGGCCAGCGCGCCAATGCCGAGCGACCCCGCATCGGCGTCGGCGCGGGCGCCGGAATAGGCGCTCAACTCGGCCGTGCCACCGGCCAGCACCAGGGCGCCACCTTCGGCCGTGGCCAGCACAACAGCATCGTGGGTGACCGTGGATGAAGAGCCTGAACCGGCAATGATGCCGCCCGAGCCGGCCATGGTGCCGACGTTGGACACCGGGTTCGAGGATTCGTTATGGCTGGCGCGCAGGCGTGCCGTGCCACCCGTGGATTCCAGCCGCGCGTTGGAGCGCGCCGCGGCTGTGATGGTGGGCGTGATGGTGACCGTGCCGATGGTCGCGGCCAGTGCGCCGCCACCCACCGCCACGCCGATCACATCGACATCACCTTCCATCACGCTGGTGGCCAGCACCAGGGCATTGCCGCTTGTGGTGACCTTGGCGCCGCTGGCCAGTTCCGCCTTCACAGCGGTGGTGATGGAGGCATCGCCGAAGTTGGCCGTAGCGCTCAAGCCCACGCCGCCGGCCAGCGCGGTGGTATCGATCTCTGCGTATTCATTGGCATCGGCTGTGACGTTCAGCGCGCCGACGTTGCCGTTGAAATTCACGTCCTGCCCGATGCGGGCGTTCTGCCCCACCGAGGCCGACACTTGGCCGCCGATGTCGATCACGCCCACCGAAGCCCCCAGAGCCAGCCCAAAACCTACGGTGATGCCGACGTTGGTGGAGGTGACGCGGCGATCGGTCTCGGCCTTGACATTGACCGAGCCGGCGTTGTCGATGACCGCGCTTTCGCCAATCTTGGCCAGCACCACGCTGGTGTCGGTGAGCACCACCACCGAGGCACCCAGCGCCACGGCGCCGCCGTTGCCGGCGATGCTGAGGAAAACCATCTCGGAATCAAGGTGGGCATAAACGTCGATCGTGCCGTCGGCGTTCAAGGTGCCGCCCGCCACCGCCTCCACCTTTTCCTGGATCGAGACAATGCCGACCGCACCGCCCGCGCCCACGGCACCAAGGGCGAGCTGGCCGTTGAACATGTCGATCTCAACATCGGCCTTGGCATGCACCGTGATGTCGCCCGTTACCCCTGCGGCGCCGCCGGCGTTGACGGTGGCGCCGCCCTCGATGATGGCCTGCGTGCCGGCCAGCGTGGCCGGCGCGTTGTAGCGGCTGCTGATGTTGGATTGCGACGGCAGATCAGAGCCACCCAGGCGTGTGTTCGCGCCCGTGGCGGCCGTCTGCGCCTCGGTGCGGCTGCGGTTGCTCGGGTCGCCGGAATTGGCGCCACCGCCATAGCCGGAGAAGCCGTCGCGGCTGCCTTGCAGCGATTTGCCAGCCTGGTCGCCGGCATCTTCGTCGGCTGACTTGCCGCCGTCCTCACCCGGCTTTTCATCGGCCGAGAGGCTGCCGTTGCCGTCGGCGTCGTAGCCGCTGGTCGTGTCGGTACCCACCGACCAGACCGACACCGAGCCGGATACACCCACTGCGCCACCACCGGCGGCGGCGGTGAAACCGTCAAGCTCTTTGATGGCCAGGGCATCCACGGTGACATCGTCGCCCGCCCGCACGTTGGCGCCGCCGCGGATGAAGGCGCCGACGTCGTTGCGCAGCACACCCACATCCACGGCCGCACCGACGCCGACAAAACCGCCACCCACGCCGCCACGAATGGAGCGCAAGCGCGTTTCGTTGCCGGCCAGCACGCTCACGTCCTGGCCCGCGCCACCCAGGTTGTTCTGGTTGATCTGCGCCGCGCCGATCTCGGCCGTGGTGTCGGAATCAATCACCACCACGCCCACGGCGCCGCCCACACCCACAAACCCGCCGGCGCCGGCCACCACCACATGCAACACGTTTTCTTCCGAGGTGGCCTGCACCACCAGGCCGGTGGCCGTGGTGCGTGCGAAGCCGTCGGCCGTGTCGCCATTCTCAAAATCGCCATTCAGCGTGTTGCCGACGCCAGAGCCGCCGCCCAGCGCATCCACCTGCGCACCCGCGTCGATCGAGGCGGTGGTGTCCTTGGTCACCACCAGCACGCCCACGGCCATGCCCACGCCGACAAACCCGCCGGCCACGCCGCCGTCCACCGTGGTGGTGTCGGTCTGGTTGTGGGCGCGCACCGACACGGTGTCGCCGGCCGAGACCACGGCATTGCTGCCGATGCGCGCCTTCACGGTGTCGTTCAACGTGAGCACACCCACCGAGCCGCCCACGCCGACGAAGCCCGCGCCGAGGCTGGCGTCCACCAGCACGGCGTCTTGTGCGGAGCGTGCGTCCACCGTCACGTCATTGGCGGCGCGCACCACGGCGCCGCTGTCGATATAGGCCTCGGTGGTGGCGGTGAGCACGGTGATGCCCAGGGCCACGCCCACCCCCACCGTGCCGCCGCCCGCGCCGACGACCACACCCACCATCTCGAAATCATTGCCCGCGCCGATGCGCACCGACTGCGCGCCGTCGGGGCCGGTGTTGGGCGCGTTCACTTGCGCGCCGTCGTCCACATAGGCGCGGGTGTTGGTGTTGAACACCGTCACCGCGCCACCCACCCCGACACCCGCACCGCCGCCGATGCCCACGGCTGCCGCGTAGGACGCAATGTCATCGCGGTTGGTGGCCGAGATGGCGATGCCCTTCACGCCGAAGCTGCCCAACTGCGTGGTGCGGCTGGTCTGCACGTCGTCTTGCGCCTCGTCGGCGCTGTCGCCGCCCGACACGCTGCCCACACCCACGTTGGCGCCGTCGCCCACGCTCTGCGCACTGCCGGTGGTGACCAAGCTTTGGTCCGCCGTGCTGGCGTGCTGGGTGGTGGCGGTGCTGGCAGATTTGGCGGCTGTGATGACGCCCAGGGCCGAGTCAACGCCGGCGCCAAAGCCACGCGCGTCCACATTGGCACCGGCGCCGATGAAGGCCTCGGTGCGCTTGTTGACCACCGACACGTTGGCCGCCAGGCCAATGCCTGCGGCACCGCTGGCCGCCAGGCCCGCCGACACCTTGTCGATCTCGGTGGCGTCGTCGGCGGTGATCTCGATGCTGCCGTCAACGCTCACATTGCCTGCGCCCGAGGAGCCTGGGCCCACCGCGGCATCGTCACCGATGTAGGCCAGGGTGGTGAGGGTCAGCGAATGGATCGATGGGTTGACCGACACCGCGGCCGAGCCACTGACCGCCAAGCCAGCCACCACCGAGGTGATGTCTTCGGACGAGGTGCTGATGACACTCAGATTGCCGCCGACATCGGCGCTGACATTCGATTCCAGCGCGGCGCGGGTGGTTTTGTTGATCACGCCGACATCCACGGCCACGCCCACACTGGCGCTGCCACTGAAGCTGACATTGCCGGCCACCGCGGTGAGCACGGTGTCGGCATCGGCCAGCACATCGACATTGCCACCGGTGGCGTTCACCGTGGCGCTGCGGCCCACATAGGCGTCGGTGTTCTGGTTGATCACGCCCACGGCCACCGAGCCACCCACGGCGGCGGTACCAGCGGCGCTCGCCGTGGCCGCAATGCCGAGCAGGCTTTCGGTGGTGGTGGCTTCGATCACCACATCCGCACCCGCACCCGTCAAAGCCACGCGGCCGCCATCGGCAATGCCGGCGCGGGCGGTGTTGGTGTGCACCACGGTGGTGTTGGCCACGCCGACGCCGGCCGTGCTGCCCACGCCAACCGAGCCGGCAATCATCTTGTCAGTGAAATCGGCGCTGGCATCGATGCGGAAATCGCCCGTGCCGTCCACCTGGCCGGCCACCTGCGCATAGCTGCCTGCGCCATTGACCACGTTGATGACATGCACGCTGGCCGAGCCGGCCACGCCGGCGGAATTGCCCACGCCGATGTTGGCCGAGACGCCAATCAGCGTCTCGTCGGATTCGGCCTCGACGCTGCTGGCACCGCTACCCAGGATGACGACCGCGCCGCTGCCCACGCGGGCATTCGTGAAGCGGTTCAGGATCACCAGGTCGAGGCCCGCGCCCACACCCGCGCCGCTGGCGCCCACGCCGATCGAGCCGGCCACCGAGGTGATGTTCACCTCGTCGTCGGCGCGCACCACCAGGGCGTTGGCGCCCACCGTGCCGGCATCCACCAGCGCTTCGCTGATGACGTTGAACCAGTTGAAGGACACCGAGCCGGCCACGCCGGCATTGCCGCCCGAGCCACCAGCGGCAATGGCCAGGGAGCTCATGTGGATGTCAGGATCGGCGATGCCATCGGTCTCGGGGCCAGCTTCATCAAAGTCGTTCAGCTTGGCCGGCAGGTCGAGTTGCACCGTGTCCACCAGGGTGTCGGTCTTCACCATCACCGTGCCGGTGGCGGTGGCCGCGGCGCTGCCAACGGCGGCGCCGTC
>JAYUHT010000624.1:0-7822 GCA_043766725.1 Burkholderiales bacterium
CCTGCACCGGCACCCACGGTCACAACTCGGTTTCCGGCTGCCAAGCGAGCAGCAAACATGGCCAGCGGTTCAAAGAAATCATTGCCGAAGATTGTCTCGTCCGAGCTGGATACGCGGGCGATCAGCATCTGCTTAAGCAAGCTTGACGGGTCGCCCTCACCGAGGGCCCGATACAGATAGGGGTTTTTGGCCAACAGCTTCGTCAACGTCAACGCACTCAGCGCCGCGAAGCGCTTGTCGTAGAGCACTTGCAACAGCCGGCCCACTTCTTCGCGCAGTGCCTGAGCTTCAATCATCGCTCGCCTTTGGCACGCCGAACTGCATGAAGCGATGCACCGATGTGCCGCGCATCCTGCGCACATGAATGGTCGAATCGCCTTGAGCCACCGAACGCAACATCTGCCCCAAAGCCCGACCCAAGGGCACTGGCACGGCGTTGCCAATCTGCCGGTAGGCATCAGCCGCTCGGCCCTGAAACTGCCACGTGTCCGGAAAGGCCTGGATGCGTGCGTATTCCCGCACCGAGAGCGTTCTCAGCTCAGTGGGGTGGCACAGCATGGTGGCCTTCTGGTTCGGGCTGGTTACCAAGGTGGGCGAAGGCTCACTCCAGCTCAGGCGCCGGAAGAATCCCACCTTGCCACCGCCCGATTCAAACGCACCGCCCATCGCCTCGCGCGCAAACTCTGACGGCAGGTTCTTCCAATTTCCACCCGGCGGCACCATGGCAAGAAAACGTTTGGCTTGAGCCGACAGTGACGCATGGGCGCCGATTTCCGGTAAACCGCTCAGTGCATCGGACAATGTGCGCCAGCGCAGCGCTGGATCCTGGTGCTGCGGAAAATGACTGGCGTGTGGCAGAAAGATGCCCTCGCCGTCGCGGCTGCCAACGATGACCAGGCGCTCACGAAACTGCGGTGTGCCGTAGTGCACGGCGTCCAGCACACCGTGGACGGTTTTGTAGCCTGCTGCCGCGAAATCACCGAGGATGGTTTCAAGCAAGGGCGGGGAATGAGGGTCGTCAGCCAAGGTGGGCATGCTGGCCAGACCTTTGACGTTCTCCATGATGAAAAAACGCGGGCGCAGGGCCCGTACCACGTGCAGGAAATCGGCATAGAGCTGGCCACGCGCGTCGGTCGAACCCAGTCGCCGGCCTGCTGTTGAAAACGGCTGGCAGGGCGGACCGCCCACCACCGCAAAAACCTTGCCCGCAGCCAATCCGCTGGCGTCAGTGAGAAATCGGCACTTCTTGTCGTGCTCAACCAACTCGCGGATATCGCCCTCAATAGCGAGGTGGCCGTTTTGCCGCATGGTTTCGACGCACCAGCGATCTACATCCTGCGCCACCGCTACTTTCAGACCCGCCGCCTCCAGACCAAGATCCAAGCCCATGGCGCCTGAAAACAGCGAGACCACTGGATAGGGGTGATCGACGTTGGCGTTCTTTTCAGCCTCGGAGGCCGAAAACAGCGGCAAGGCCGGCGCAGCAGACAGGTTCTTCGTGCGTGACATGTCTTGGGCGCGCTGGTTACGCTGCGTTCAACACCCGCCGCACCACCGCCACCACGTTCTCCGCCGTGATCTTGAAATGCTTGAACAACGCCGGCGCCGGCGCGCTTTCGCCATAGGTGTCGATGCCCACCACCGCCGCGCAGCCGTACTTCCACCAACCGTCGGTCACGCCCGCTTCCACCGCAATGCGCGGCAGCTTGGGCGGCAGCACGCTGCTCTTGTAGGCCATGCTCTGGCGATCAAACACCGTGGTTGAGGGGACACTCACCACCCGCACCGCGATGCCATCTTTCGCCAACGCCGCCTGGGCATGCAAGGCAAGCTGCACTTCGCTGCCGCTGGCCATGATCACCGCTTGCGCTTTTCTCTTCATGCCCACTTCAGCCGGCTCGGCCAGCACATACGCGCCCTTGCTGATTTCATCCAGCCCGGCCTTGGGCAAATAGGGCAGGTTCTGGCGGCTGAGCAGCAAGGCGCTGGGCCGGGTGGCGTTGCCTAACGCGCAAGTCCACGCCACAGCGGTTTCCGCGGTGTCGGCCGGGCGCCAGACATCAAGGTTTGGAATCAAGCGCAGCGACGCCGCATGCTCCACGCTCTGGTGCGTGGGGCCGTCTTCACCCAGGCCGATGCTGTCGTGCGTGAAGACGTGGATCACGCGGCGCTTCATCAGCGCGGCCATGCGAATGGCGTTGCGGCTGTAGTCGCTGAAGGTGAGGAACGTGCCGCCGTAAGGGATGAAGCCGCCATGCAGCGTGACGCCGTTCATGATGGCCGCCATGCCGAATTCGCGCACGCCGTAGTTGATGTGGCGGCCGTTGTTGGGCACACCTGCGGAATCAAAACGCAACGCCGTTGCGCTCGTTGTATTCGTCAGGTTGGAGCCGGTCAAATCCGCCGAGCCGCCGAGCATTTCGGGCAGCGCCGCGGTGAAGGCTTCGAGCGCGATCTGGCTGGCCTTGCGGCTGGCCACGGTTTCGCACTTGGTGTGCGCAGCCACCACGGCATCCACCGCCCACTGCGCAAAGTTCGCCGGCAAGTCGCCGTGCATGCGGCGCACGTACTCGGCCGCCAGTTCGGGGTGCGCGGCCTTGTAGGCGGCAAACTTCTGGCTCCATGCGCCTTCGGCCGCTTCGCCGCGGGCGCGCTGGTCCCACTGCGCGTAGGCGTTTTCCGGAATCACAAACGGTTCATGCGGCCAGCCTAAAGCGGCACGGGTGAGCTTGATTTCGTCAGCGCCCAGCGCCTCGCCATGCGCCTTGGCCGTGCCGCCGCGGTTGGGCGAGCCCTTGCCGATGGTGGTTTTGCAGATGATCAAGGTGGGCTGCATGGCGGACTGCTTGGCCGCGGCGAGGGCCGCCTGCACGGCCTGCGCATCATGGCCATCGATCGGCCCGGCCACGGCCCAGCCGTAGGCGGCAAAGCGGCCGCGCACGTCGTCCACATACCAAGGCGCCACCTGGCCGTCGATGCTGATGCCGTTGTCGTCATACAGCGCCACCAGCTTGTTCAACTTCCAGGCGCCGGCAAGCGCGCAAGCTTCGTGGCTCACGCCCTCCATCAGGCAGCCGTCGCCCATGAAAACGTAGGTGTGGTGGTTCACCACCTCATGCCCGGGGCGGTTGAAGTCGCGCGCCATGAGCTTTTCAGCCAGCGCCATGCCCACGGCATTGGCCAGTCCCTGGCCGAGCGGGCCGGTGGTGGTTTCAACGCCCGGGGTCACATCCACCTCAGGGTGGCCCGGGGTCTTGCTGTGCAGTTGGCGAAAGTTGCGCAGCTCGCTCATTGCCAGGTCGTAGCCGCTCAAATGCAGCAGCGCATACAACAGCATCGAGCCGTGGCCGTTGCTGAGCACGAAGCGGTCGCGCTCGGGCCAGTGCGGGTTGGCCGGGTTGTGGCGCAGATGGCCGGCCCACAGCGCCACGGCCATCTCGGCCATGCCCATGGGTGCGCCGGGGTGGCCGGAATTGGCCTGCTGCACGGCGTCCATCGCCAGGGCACGGATGGCATTGGCCATCAAGTGGGTGTCTTGCTTGGGTGTGACGCTCATGCTGTTTGCAACGGTGGGGTGGCCGGGCGAGCCGGCGATTCTAGGAGGCCGTTGGTGCGCCGACCTGCCAGCATCACGCTGCGCTTTCTTGATCCGCCTCAAGCCGCGCGGCACGCAGGCTGCCAAGCTGGCGCCATTGCCATCACCGGCCCATTGCCATGCGCCACCTCACCCTGAATGTGATCCACGACGAGCATCAGGCCCTGTGGGCCATGTTGCGTTCAATGACCCTGTTGCTGCAGCAAGCCACGCAGCAACAGCGCACGCCCGACTTCGACGTGCTGCGCGCCATGCTGCTGTACGTCGACGAATTCCCCGAGCGGCTGCACCATGCCAAGGAAAGCGAACTGCTGTTCCCGCTGCTGCGCCAGCGTGCGCCCGAACTGGGCGCTGTGCTGGACCGGCTCGACCAGGAACATGCGCAGGGCGAAAAGGCCATCCGCAGCCTGGAGCATGCGCTGCTGGCCTATGAGGTGATGGGCCTCACCCGCCGCAGCGCCTTCGAACAAGCGTTGGAAAAGTATGCCGCCTTCTACCTGGCGCACATGCAGCTGGAAGAGAACGAGGTGCTGCCCACCGCCAGCAAGGTGTTCACGCCCGAAGACTGGGCGCTGCTCGACGCCGCCTTCGGCAGCCACCGCGACCCGCTCACCGGCTTTGAGCCCAGCGACGAATACAAGGCCTTGTTCAGCAAGATCGTGCTGACGGCGCCGGCCCCGATTGGCTTGGGCGACGCGCGCTGAAGGAGTGAGCGCACCACCTGCGCGGCCGGCCCGTATGATGCCCGCCGATGCAGGGCACGCACCTTCTGGCCGACTGGCGCGACTGCGCCACCAGCCCCACCGCGCCCGCCATGACCGACCCGATTGCGCTGCGCGCGGCCTGCCTGCAAGCCGTGCATGAAGCCGGGCTGCACCCGGTGGGCGAACTGTTCCACGCCTTTGCCCCGCCGGGGGGCGTGACCGGTGTGGTGCTGCTGGCCGAATCGCACCTGGCGCTGCACACCTGGCCCGAGCTGAGCGCGGTGACGCTCGACGTGTACGTGTGCAACCTGCAGCGGGCCAATGAAGATCGCGCCGAACACCTGCTGGCGCTGCTGCGCCCGCTGTTCAAGCCAGGCCGCGTGCAGCAGCAGCGCGTGCTGCGCGGCGCGTTGGCGCAGCCGTGACGCGCGTGATGCCGCCCAAGGCGCTGATCCTGGCCGCCGGCCGCGGCGAGCGCATGCGCCCGCTCACCGACACCACGCCAAAGCCATTGCTTAACGTTCGCGGTCAGCCACTCATCGCTTGGCACCTGCATGCCCTGGCCGGCGCCGGCGTGCGCGACGTGGTGATCAACACCGCGTGGCTAGAAGAGCAGTTCCCCGCCCTGCTCGGCGACGGCGCGCGCTTCGGCCTGCGCATCCACTATTCGATGGAAGGCCGCGACCATGGCGGCGCGCTTGAAACAGCCGGTGGCATTGCCAAGGCCTTGCCGCTGCTGGGCGAGCGCTTCTGGGTCGTTTCGGGCGATGTCTTCCTGCCCGGCTTTACGTTTGACGCCGCCGCGGCCGCAGCTTTTGCGGCCTGCCCCTTGAACGCGCAGTTGTGGCTGGTGCCGAATGCGCCGCACCACCCGCTAGGCGACTTCGGCATCACGCCGGCCGGCCTGGCCAGCCACACGGTGCAGCCCACGCGCACCTGGGCCAGCGTGGGCCTGTTCCGCGCCGGCATGTTCGCCGGCATCACGCCGGGCACACGCCTGGCCTTGCGCCCGCTGCTCGAGCGCGAGCTGGCCGCCGGCCGCCTGGGCGCCTGCCCGTGGGACGGCGCCTGGACGGATGTGGGCACGCTGGAGCGCCTGGCGGCCTTGAATACCTGAAGCCGCTACGGCGCGCTGAGCTGTTCGAGCAGCGTCACGAACGCTTGCACGCACGCACGCTGTTGCGCCCGCGGCCGCAGCAGCGCCTGCCAGCGCCGCGGCAACGGCAGCCCCGACAGGTCTAGGGCGTGCAGGTGCAGGGCGTGCAGGCCGGCGCCGTCTTGCGCATGCAGCGCGTGGCCTGACACCAGCGCCACGCCCACACCGGCCGCTACCGCCTGGCGCAGCGCTTCGTTGGAGCTGAGTTCAACCTCCTGGCGCGGGCGCCGGCCCTGTGCGGCAAACAGTTCCTCGGCGCTTTGGCGCAGGGCCGAGCCCGGCTCGCGCAGCAAGAAGGTGTCGTCCAGCACCTCGGACCAACCCGGCGCCGCGCTGGCCGCTGCCAGGCGGTGCGCAGCGCCCACGCACAGCGCCAGCGGGTGTGGCCACAGCGGGCGCACGCACGGCCCGCTTGCGCCATCCAAGCCGGGTGGCAGTCGGCTCAGCACCACCACGTCGTCCAACCCCGCGGCATGGCGGCGGCACAGCTCGGCATGGTTGTGCACTTGCAGGCTCACGTCCACCTGCGGCCACGCGCCGGCGAAAGGTGCCAGCACGGCAGCGGCAAAGGCGGCGTGCGTGCCCACGGCCACGCTCAGGCGCTGGCGCGGGCCATGGGCCTGGCGCAGCGGGCTCAAGGCTTCGTCGGCGCGGGCCAGGGCGTCGAAAACGTCTTGCGCCACGCGCTGCAACACGCGCGCCGCCGGCGTGGGCACCATGCGCCGGCCTTGCGGCTCGAAAAGCGGCAAGCCCATGGCGTCAGACAGCTTGCGCACATGGCCCGACACGGTGGGCTGGGCCATGTGCAGCGCCTGAGCAGCGCCGGCAAAACTGCCCAGCCGCATGATGGCGTCGAACGCCGCGAGCTGCGGCAAGGTGCCGTGGCGCCACAAGCGCCGGCTTGATACGGGTGCAATAACGGTTGACATGAGCCACCTCATCTGCCAGCAGGCGCTGCCACATGAGGGGTGCAACGCCTGGGTTTGCCGAACAATGGCGCCGCAACGTGCACGGCGCCCCTTGATGGCAAAGGTCTGGCTCGGGGATGCTGGGGGGCACCACCCTTTGGGACCGGGGCGGCGCACCGCCCGGACTGACGACCCCAAAGCTGCCTGGCCGGGGCCAGGCTCAAACTACTCCCGCTTTGCAGCGCCGTTTATAGCGCATTGGCGGCCCGGCATGGTGCGCATCACCGCACATTGCGCGCGCTGCGCAGGGGGATTCGATCGCGTTTCGCAATGCATGGCATCGCAACTCGCGACTTTTCGGCTGCGCCCAGCCAGCCCAGGATGCAGACATTGCCCGACTCTGACTGCGCACCCACCATGGAACCCACTGCCTTCCTCACCGCCCTGGCCGCCATCGTCATGATCGACCTGGTGCTGGCCGGCGACAACGCCATCGTCATCGCGCTGGCCGCGCGGGCGCTGCCGCTTGAGTTGCAGCGCCGGGCGGTCATCTGGGGTGCGGCGGGCGCGATCATCGTGCGCGCCGCGATGACCGCGGTGGTGGTCTGGCTGCTGCAAGTGCCGGGCCTGTTGCTGGCCGGTGGCCTGCTGTTGGTGTGGATCGCCTTCAGCCTGCTCAAGCCGCAGCCCGCCACGCATGAGCACGCCGGCCCGGCGGCCACCACCTTCTGGGCCGCCATGCGCACCATCGTCGTGGCTGACGCGGTGATGGGCCTGGACAACGTGCTGGCCGTGGCCGGCGCCGCCCACGGCAGCTACGTGCTGGTGGTGCTGGGCTTGTTGATCAGCGTGCCCATCGTGGTCTGGGGCAGCACGCTGGTGTTGAAGGTCGTTGATCGCCACCCCGGGGTGGTGTACCTCGGCGCCGCGGTGCTGGCATGGACCGCCGCCAAGATGATGGCCAGCGAGCCGCTGCTCGCACCCTGGCTCGGTGCCCAGCCCATGCTCGCCCTGCTGCCCTACGCCGCCATACCCGCTGTGTTGTGGGCCGGCTTCAAGGTCAACCACAACCAACTGGAATCTCGCATCCACAGCCGCTTGCAGGCCTACGCCGAGCAGCGCGCACCCGACTCCCCCCACCCTGCCCTGGCCCACGAAGGAGAAGACGCCATGCTCAAAGTCCTGGTCCCGGTTGACGGCACCGCCAATTCACTGGCCGCCATCGACCATGCGATTGGCGAATACCGCCGCCACCATGAACTCGAGGTGCACCTGCTGAATGTGCAGCCGCCGTTCTCGCGCCACGTGGCGCGCTTCATCAGCGGCAGCGACCGGCAGGCCTACCACCAAGACCGCAGCGCCGAAGCGTTGAAAGACGCCAGCCGGCGCCTGCTGGCCGCCGGCGTGCCCTGGCACACGCATTGGGCCGTGGGCGACAAGGCGCGGCTGATCTGCGACA
>JAYUHT010000625.1:0-2945 GCA_043766725.1 Burkholderiales bacterium
GCGCGACACCATGGCGTGGTTTGCCGAGCAAGGCATCGATGCCACCTGCCTGGTGCTGGACAACGGTTCTGGCCTGAGCCGCAGCGAGCGCATCAGCCCGGCGCAGATGGTGGCGTTGCTGCGCGTGGCGCATGCGCTCGCTGCGGCTCAGGCCAGAACCGTTGTCCAGCACCAGGCCGGTGGCATCGATGCCTTGCTCGGCAAACCACGCCATGGTGTCGCGCCGGGCCAAGTCCAGCGTCGGCGTGTTCGGCTCGCCGGCCATGGCCTTCAGGCCTAACTGCAAGAACAACAGGCGCGCCCAGGCGTTGTCGCTGGTCTTGTTCACGTGGCGCAACAACTCGCCCCAGGGGCGCGATGGGCGTCGCGCCAGTTCACGTGCATCGGCCGCTGTGCCGCCGTCGCGCGCCACGCCGTTCCAACTGCCGCCCAGGCTTTGCCACACCACGCGCACCAGACGCTCAACCAGCGCATTGCGCTCGATCAGTTGCAGCCCGACGCGGCGCTTGCACTGCTTGGGAAAGCTGCCGCGAAACGTGATGTGAAAGCCGCTGCCGCGCGGTTCCAGGTCGGGCGTCTTCCAGCCCGCGCCCCAGTTCTGGCACGGCTGATCAACCACGCTCATGGCCGAAGCATCGAAGCTGATGCCTGGCAGCGGCGGCAGGCCGCGCACCGCCAATTGCGTGTCGTTGCTGGCCAGCTCAAGAGGCATCAAGCTGGCGTTCAGGTGCAACGCATCGGGGATCACGTTGTATTCAAACTCGGGCGCGTCATCGAACATCGGCACGCCCTCGTCCTGGCGCGCGGGCATGAACAGCGTGCGGTCGATGATCAGGTCGCCGCCGATCTCGCGTATGCCTTGCAGGCGCAATTCGGCCAACAAGGCCCAGAGTTGCGGCAGGCCGAAGTCGGGGTCGGCGCCGCCCTTCAACACCAGGTCGCCTTGCAGCAAATCGCCCTGCTGCGGCGCCGCGCTGCGCAGCGCGGTGAAGCCGCGGTGATTCGGCCCCAGGCGGTCCAGCGCCACCACGCTGGTCACGAGTTTCATGGTCGAGGCCGGTTGCATCAGACGCTGGCCCTGGTGCTCCCAGCGCGGCGCGTTGCCTCGTGCCGGCTGCACCCAAGCTGCCAGCGCATCCGCGGGCAGGCCGGCTTCGCGCAGCGCTTGCGCCACGGGCTCGGGCAGGGGGTCGGCCAGCGCACCGGCCAGGCAGCAAACGGCCAGGCTCAGGGCAATGAGGAGTCGATTCATGTCACGGTGAGGGCTTGGGAGCGTGGGCATTCTATGAAGCGGTGAACGGTCAACCGGTGCACCGCCGGCACAATCAAGCGATGCCTGAACCTGCCCGTTTTGCACCATGGCACCGCCTGGCCGCCGCGCTTGCGGCCCTGCTGCTCGCGGCCTGCGCCAGCGGCCCGCCTGCGCTGAAGATCGACACCTCGCAAGTGGCCCTGGGTCAGGACAGCCGGGTGCTGTTCCTCATCATCCACTTCACCGCTGAGAACCATGAAGGCTCGCTGCGCGTGCTCACGCGCGGGCCGGTGTCGTCGCACTATCTGGTGAGCGACGAAGCCGTGCCGCGCATCTACCGTTTGGTGGATGAGGGCCAGCGCGCCTGGCATGCCGGCGACAGCTTCTGGAAGGAGCATGCGATGTTGAATGCCAATTCGATCGGCATCGAGATCGTCAACCCCGGGCCGGTGCGCCTGGCCGATGGAACGAAGCGATATGCGCCCTACCCGCCCGCACAAGTTGAGCTGGTGCTGGCGCTGGCGCAAGACATCATCAAGCGCCATGGCATCAAGCCCGAGCGCGTGCTCGGCCACAGCGACATCGCGCCGCAGCGCAAAGACGACCCCGGCCCGCAGTTCCCATGGCAGCGCCTGGGCGCGCTGGGCTTGATCGTCTGGCCCGATGCCGCGCGCCTGGCCAACGAGCGCGCCGCGTTCGAAGTTGCCTTGCCCGCCGTGGCCTGGTACCAGGCGGCGCTGGCCAAATTTGGCTACAAGGTGCCCGACAGCGGCGTGTTGGACGAGCCCACGCGCAAGGTGCTGGCGGCGTTTCAGATGAAGTACCGGCCGCGACAGCACGACGGCGCGCCCGACGCCGAAACCGCGGCGCTGCTGCACGTGCTGACGACAGTGCCGCCTTGAGCCGCCGCGCCTACAGCCTTGGGGTTGCCAATGCACCGCAGGCTCGAATATCGTCAGCCGCAATGGGCTCGCGCATCGATGCGGGCGCAGCGCACAAGGAGCCGCCATGAGTGGTTTGCAACCCGTTGCCGGCACTGCCAACGCCCAGCGCGAGGCAGACATCGTCTTCGTGCATGGCCTGGGCGGCGACTGGCGCAGCACCTGGATGCACGACAAGGCAGACGACGCCACGTTCTGGCCGCAATGGTTGGCGCAAGAGTTTCCCCAGTTCGGCATCTGGAGCTTCGGCTACGCGGCCGATATTTCGGCCTGGCAGTCCCAGTCCATGCCGCTGGCCGACCGTGGCAACGCGGTGCTTGAAGAATTGTTGAACGACGACATCGGCCAGCGCCCCTTGGTCTTTGTCACGCACAGCCTGGGTGGCGTTGTCGTCAAGCAGTTGTTGCATGCCGCGCAGAGCCAGGCGGTGAAGCGCTGGAAGACGATTGCCCAAGCCACCCAGGGCATCGTTTTCATCGCCACGCCTCATGCCGGCTCGGACATGGCCAGCTTCGCCGAATTTGCGAAGCTGGCGTTGCGCACGAACGAAGTGGTGGCCGACCTGAAGGCCCACGACTCGCGGCTGCGTGAGCTGCACGGCGCGTTCCTGGCCATCCTCGAAGAGCGCATCCGGCAGGGGCGCGCGATCAGTTGCCGCACCTATTGCGAAATGCGCGAACTGCGCCCCGGCGCGGGCGGTTGGTTCACGTCGCCCAAGGGCTTGATGGTGGTTGACCAGACCAGCGCCGAGC
>JAYUHT010000626.1:0-2942 GCA_043766725.1 Burkholderiales bacterium
CCAGCAGCGCGGCGTACAGCGCCATCATCATGAAGTTCAGCCACACGCCGGACTGCGTGGCAAACACAAGCCCGAGCACGGCCACGCCGAAAAACAGCACGCTGAACAGGTCGCGGCGCACAGTCTTCATGCCTTCGCCCCGAACAGGCCTTGCGGGCACAGCAGCAACACGGCGATGAAGATGCCGAAGATGCCGATCTGGCCGAGCGACTCACCCAGGAACAGGCCAGAGAGCGACTCCACCACGCCGATCAACAACCCGCCCACCAATGCCCCGGCAAAGCTGCCCATGCCGCCCAGCACCACGATGGTGAAGGCCACCAGCACGAAGCCGCCACCGACCTGCGGGTTGACGTAATAGGCCGGCAGCAAAAAGCACGCCGCCGCGCCCAGGCAGGCCATGCCGATGCCGAAGCTCATGGCATACACATGCTCCACGTCGATGCCCATCAACATGGCGCCTTGCTTTTCTTTGGCCACGGCGCGAATGGCGCGGCCCAGGTCGCTGCGGGTCACCACCAGCCACAACAGCGCGCTGGCCAGCAGCGCGCCGCCAAAGGCCACCAGCTTGGGCAGGGCGATGAGCGCCGGGCCCCAGGCATCGGGACCGACCTGCACCGTGGTGAGCGTGTAGGGCGTGTCGATGCTGCGCGTGTCGCTCTTGAACAGCAGCAGCGCGGCGTTCTCGAGCACGATGGCAATGCCCAGCGTGGCCAGCAAAATGTTTTCGTCCTTGCCATGGCTGGCACGGTTGATCACCAAGCGTTGCAGCACATAGCCGAACGCAAACATCGCCGGCACCACCAGCGGCAAGGCCAAATACGGGTCGATGCCGAGCTGCGTTTTGAGTGCATACACGGCGTACAGCGCCACCATCAAGGCCGCGCCATGCGCGAAGTTGATGATGTGCAGCACGCCGTAGATGAGCGTCAGGCCCAGCGCGATGAGGGCATAGACCGCACCCGTGGTCAGCCCGTTCAGGACTGACGGGAACAGGATGCCGAGTTCAAGCACGTGGCCGTGCGCGGCGCGCCGAAATCAGGCGCGCAGCGGGAAGATCGGGTCAGCCTCGCGGTAGTCACGCGGCACGATGACGCGAATGTCGCCCTTGATCACCTGCGTCATCAGCGGCTGCGCGCCCATGTTCTGGCCGTTCTCGAAGCGCGTGGCGCCATAGGGCATGAAGTGGTCGGCAAACGTGCTGTTGGCCAGCGCATCGGTGATGGCCGCACGGTCTGCGCTCTTGGCACGCTCGATCGCATCAGCCAGCAGGCGCACCGCGGTGTAGGTGTTGAAGATTTCGTAGGTGAAGAACAGGCCCTTGGCTTCGACCCGCTTGCGCAATTCAGCGGCACGCTTGTCTTTCGGGTTAAACCAATGGTTGCAGTCGATGATGCCGTTGGCGGCATCGGGGAATTCCTTCAAGAACTTGAAGCTTGACGCCGCCCCGCCCAGCACCGAGTAGATGGCTTTGGGCATGACCTTTTGCTGCTGCATGGTGCGCACCAGCAGCGCGTATTCGTTGTAGTAGTTGGCCGGGATGACGATGTCTGGGTTCACCGCCTTCATGCGCAGCACGATGTTGTTGAAGTCGCGCGTCGGGTTGGCGTGCTTCACCACCTCTTTCACCTCAAAGCCATAGCCGGGCAGTTCACGCGCCAGCCGGCCGGCGGTGCCGGTGCCGAACAGGCTCTCTTCGTGAATGATCATCACGCTCTTGGCCGGCTTGCCGGCCACGGTGTTCAGCACATGCAAGTTGGCCATGGCCACTTGCGCGCAGGCCGCATAACCGGGGCCGAAGCGGAAGGTGTTTTTCAGGCCGCGCTGCACGATCTGGTCGGCCACGCCCACATCCACCACATGCGGCAGGTTGTACTTGGCTGCGGCCTGCGTGGTGGCCAGGCAAATGGCCGAGGCGTAGGCGCCGACGATGGCGGATACGCCAGCCTCGTTCATTTTTTCCACCTCGGCCGTGCCAGCTTGCGGTGTGCTTTGCGCGTCACCCAGCAGCACTTCGAGCTTGGCCCCGCTCAGGCTCTTGATGCCGGTTTTGTTGATGTCTTCAATGGCCATCAAGGCGCCTTCGCGGCACTGTTGGCCCGAGAACGCCAGCGCCCCGGTGACCGGGTGCAGGATGCCCACCTTCACCGCCTTGGGCTGCGCCCCGCCGATGAGCGGGAAAGCCAGGGTGGAAGCGGCGGCGGCCGAGTGTTGAATGAAGCGGCGGCGGTTGCTCATGCGGGAGTCTCCAGTGTGGGGTTGCCAGTTCAATGCCGGCACGCACCATTGTGCGGTGGCGCCAGCCGTGCCTTGCGACAGTCAACCAGAACGGGTTGATACGTGTTATCCGTCATGGCCGCGCATGGGGCGCTGTCTACCATGGTGATCTCATCGCGCGGCCTGGGCCGAATTGCGTCAACCGCGCCAACTCTCAAGGACTCGACATGAACAAGCTGCTGCTTGCTGCTCTCACCCTCGTGGCGGCCACGCCGGCCTGGGCCGAATACCCTGACAAGCCCATCACCATCGTTGTGCCCTTTGCGGCCGGCGGCCCCACCGACAAGGTGGCGCGTGACCTGGCCGAGGCGCTGCGTGTGCCGCTGAAGCAAACCGTGATCATTGAAAACGTGGGCGGCGCCGGCGGCACGCTGGGTGCGGCCAAGGTGGCGCGCGCCGCGCCCGATGGCTACACCGTGCTGCTGCATCACATTGGCATGGCCACCTCGCCTGCGCTGTACCGCAACATGCCGTACAAGACGCTGGATGACTTTGAGTACCTGGGCATGGTGAACGAAGTGCCCATGACCCTGGTGGGCCGCGCCACGCTGCCGGCCAACAATTTCGCCGAGTTGCTGAAGTGGATCGACGCCAACAAGGGCAAGATCAACCTGGCCAACGCCGGCCTGGGCGCGGCCTCGCACTTGTGCGGGCTGCTGTTCCAG
>JAYUHT010000627.1:0-7796 GCA_043766725.1 Burkholderiales bacterium
TGAGGGCGCCCCATTCGGTATCAACCGGGCTTTGCAGGCTACGCAAGGCCAGCGGCAGGGTGTACATGTCGGGGCTGCGCAGCACGACGAGCGGGCCGATGAAGTTGTTCCAGCTCGCAATGAAGGTGATCAGGCCCAGCGTGCCCAGGGCCGGCTTGAGCAGCGGCAGCACGATGCGCCAGTAAATGCCCAACTCGCCGCAGCCGTCCATGCGCGCGGCTTCGATCAATTCTTTGGGCACGCTGGTCAGCACGAACTGGCGCATCAGGAAGATGCCGAAGGCGCTGGCCGCACCGGGAATGTAGAGGGCGCGCGGTTGGTCGATCCAGCCCAGCGCGTCCATCACCATGAAGGTGGGGATCATGTTCATGAAGCTGGGCAACAGCAGCGTGGCCATGACCCAGGCAAATAACGCCTTCTTGAAGCGGAACTCGAAGCAGGCGAAAGCGTAGCCGCCCATGCTGCAAAACAGCAGCGTCAGCGCGGTGGACAACAGCGCCACGTAGACACTCCAGCCCAGGTTGCGCCAAAAGGGCATGCGCTCGGTGAGCGTCTTCAGGTTGTTCAGCAAGTCATCGCCAAACCACAGCGGCGGGGGCAGGCTGAAGATCTCGGTGCGCGAATGCGTGGCAAACACGAACATGAAGAAGAACGGCGCCAGCATCACCAGCGCGCCCAGGCCGACCACGCCATAGGCCGCCCAGGTGGCGCGGCGCGCGCTGCGGTCTGCGCTCGGGGCCGGTGGCTGGCTCATGAGACGCCCTGTGTCAACGCCTGTAAAGCGGGCCGAGCGCCGGGCCGCCATGGGCCATAGGCCCATGGCCTTCGGCAGGCACAAACAGTCCGCAGGGACTGTTTGTGTCCGGCCTCAGCCCACAAGCCGGCCCGCGATCCCCTCGGGGGATCGACGCGTGGTCCCACGCGACGAGGGGCGGTCATGTGCGCGGCTTGAAGGCGCGGTTGGTGAGCGCCGTGAGCAGCACGACCAGCACGAACAACAACCACGACATGGCGCTGGCGGCGCCGAAGTCGTTGAAGTCAAACGCCATGCGGTACAGGTAGATGGCGGTGGTCATGCCGGCTTGGTCGGAGCCGCCGCGCCCGCCGGTGAGGATGAACGGCTCTTCGAACAATTGCAGCCCACCGATGACGCTGAGCGTGACGCCGAAATAAATCATCGGCTTCAGGCTGGGCAGCGTGATGAAGAAAAACTGCTGCACCCAGCCGGCACCGTCCATCCTGGCCGCCTCGTACAGCTCTTCCGGAATGGTTTGCAGCGCCGCCAGGTAGAGCACCACGTTGAAGCCGACATAGCGCCAGAAGACGATCAGCGCGATGGCGGGTTTGATGTTCTCGGGCGCACCCAGCCAGTCGACGGCCGGCATGCCGAACAGGCTGCGCAGCGCCGCATTAATGGCGCCGTGATCGGTGGCAAACAGCGAACTGAACAGGATCGCAATCGCCACCGTGCTGGTGATGTAGGGCAGGAAGTACGCACCCACCACGGCATTGCGCCAGCGCTTGAAGCGGCTGTGGATGAACACCGCCAGCGGAATGGCCACCAGGTGCTGGGGCACGCCGCTGGCCAGCGCCAGCCAGGCGGTGTTGCGCAGCGACTTCCAGAACCATTCGTCTTGCAGCGCGAAGGCAAAGTTTTCCAGCCCCACGAACTGCATCGCCCCCAGGCCTGCCGTGGGCTCCCAGCTCTGGAACGCCAGGTACAGCGAGAACGCCAGCGGGAACATGCCGAACACCAGGAACAACACGACGAACGGGCTGAGCAGCATGTAGGGCGCCCATTGCGGGGTCAGGCGGGGCAGCTTCAGGCGGGGCAGTTTCATACCGACACGTCTCAACGGTTAGCGCGCTTTTCGAGCAGGCGCGCGGCGTCGGCCAGGGCGGTGGCGATGTCTTTGCCGTGGTCGAGCACCTTGTCGAGTTCGGTGTCGATGACCTCGCCGGCAAAGGCGTCTTGCTTGTGCACGGCCACGGCCTGGATGTGGCGCGCGGCATCGAGCCACAACACGCGCGCGGCCTGGCCACCCAGGAAGGCGATGGGTTGGGCGAAGAAGGCGTCGTCGTAGGTGCTGAGCAGCGCCGGGAAGGCGTCGTGCGCCTTGAACGCCGCCAACTGCATGTCGCGGTTCAGCGTCAGCAGTTGAATCAGCTCCCAGGCCAGTGCCTTGTGGGCGGCGTTCGCGCCGCGCGGTATGGCCAGGAAGGTGCCGCCGTAGGCCGCATAGGCGCCCTGCGGCAAGGGCAACGCGCGCCACCGGCCCAAGGTGCCGGGCGCCAACCAGTTGTTGAGGTGCCCGGCCAGCCAGGCGCCGCTGAACTGCGTGGCCAGGGTGCCGCGCTTGAAGCCTGCGCCCCACTCGTTGCTCCAGGCCGAGACCTTGGCATCGAGTTGGTTGACCCGCACCTGGCGCGCCAGTTCGAAAGCGCGCGTGAAGCGCGGGCTGCTGACCAACACGCGCGAGTCTTGATCGAAATACAGCCCTTCGCCGGGCTGGATGCCGGTGCGGATGACGATGTCTTTGATGTCGCGCGCATGGGCCAGCAAATAGGCCCCGGTGCTGCGCTTGATCGTCACGCCCGCGGCGACGTAGCTTTCCCACGATTGGGTGAGCGCGGCCTCGGCAACGCCGGCCTGGGCCAGGATGTCGCTGCGCACCAGCAGCGTGCCCGGGCCAATGTCGGTGGGCGCGGCCACGATGGCGCCGCTGCGGCTGCTGCCCTGGCGCAGCGCATAGGGCACGAACTGCGCGGCAAAGCGGCCGATGTTGTAAGGCGCTTGCGCCAGATCGTCGAGCCCGCCGCCTTGCGCAAAGCGGCCGACATAGCCAACTTCGAGGGCCATCACGTCGGGCAGGTGCGAACGGGTGGACAGCGCGGTGGTCATGGCCGTGTGGTGGTCGTTGAACTGGCGGCTCACGACCTGGATGTCAACGCCGGGATGCAGCTTCTTCCAGGCCGGCAGGGCGGCGCGGACGATGTCATCCACCGCCGGAAACGCCGCCACCGTCAACACCTGCTGCGCCAGCGCGGGCAGGGCCAGGGCGGCCAAGGCGCAGGCCACTGACTGCCGCAGCAGGCGCGGCAGGCGCGGCAGACGCGGCAGACGCCAGCCCCAAGTTGGTTCATCGCGCAGAGGATGCGGCGTCATGGCGGGTTGGATGCAGGCCCAGCCGCGCATCAGGCCGCGGCAACGTGCAGGGTGGACTCGCGCACGATCAGCCGCGGCGCGGGCAAAGTGGCCGTCGGCGTTTCACCGGCCAGCAACTGGAGCATCGCCTGCGCGGCAATCTGCCCGAGTTCAGTCACCGGGTGGTGCACGGTGGTCAGCGGCGGCAAGGTGTACAGCGCGCTGGCCAGGTCATCAAAGCCCACCAGCGACACATCGTGCGGCACGCGCAGGCGCCGGCGGTGCAGGGCCAGCGCGGCGCCAAACGCCATTTGGTCGTTGGCCGCAAACACGGCGCTGAAGGCCTCACCACTGTCAAGCAGGCTTTGCATGGCGGCGTGGCCGCTGTCTTCGGTGTAGGCGCCGGGCACCACCAGCGCCGGGTTGAAGGCCACGTCTGCCGCTGCCAGCGCCGCCTTGTAGCCGCGCTGCCGGTCTTTGGCGTCGGGGTGTTTTGGGTCGCCGGCGATGAAGGCTATTCGCCGATGCCCCAGCTTGAGCAGGTGCTGCGTGGCCAGGCGCCCGCCTTCGAAGTTGTCGAACGGCAGTGCCGCCAGCCCACTGGCCTTCATGCTGCGCCCGGTGACCACCACCGGCAGGGCCTGGGCCAGGCTGCTCAGTGCGGCGTCGCTGAGCCGGCCGGTGAGCACGATGATGCCGTCGACCCGGCGCGAACGCAGCACGTCAATACAGCGCGCCTCGGCGGCCGCGTTCCAGTGCCGCTGACGAACAGCGGGCTGTAGCCGGCGCGCGCGAGTTCGTCTTCAATGCCGCGCAGCGCGCCGCCATAAAAGGGGCTGTCCAGCGCTTGCGTGACCACGCCAATGCTCAAGGTGCGCCCGCCGGCCAGGCCGCGCGCCACCGGGTTGGGCACAAAGCGCAGCGCGGCGACGGCCTCGTCCACCGCCTGGCGTTTGGCTTCGTTGACCACGGCCGTGCCGTTGAGGATGCGCGACACCGTGCTGGGCGACACGCCGGCCGCTTGCGCCACCATGTCCAGGGTGATCTTGCTGTTGCCGGGCGCGGCCGGCGTGGGCTGCTGGCGCCTGGGCTTGCTTGGGCCCGGGCTTGGGCTGGTGCGTTTGGATGCGCGCATGAAGGCCTTGGATCGCGCCCTTTACCGATTGCAGGGAGCCTCTTTTATGAGGCCGCAGTTTACGTTTGCCCGTCGGGATGAGCCGCCTGCCACGCCCGCGCCTAGGCGCTGCGCGCGGCGGCGGTTCAGGCTGGTCGCATCAAGCCATCAAGGCACGAAGCTCAGGTCGTCGAAGTAGAACGTGCCGCCGCCGCCGGCCGCGCCGGTGGTGCCGAAGTTGAAGAAGATCGACGCCTTGTTGAAGGTGTACGCCAGGTTCAGCGCCGCGGTGCCGCTGGCCTGGTTGGCGAAGTTGAAGCTCAGCGTCTGCCAGCCGTTGGCCACGGTGGTGGTGGCCTCGGTTTCGACCGAGTGGGTGGGGTCAGCGGCGTCTTCCACTTTCAGGCGCACCGGTATGCCTGCGGCCGGTGCGTACACGCGCACTGTCATGGTTCTGGCGCTGGCGCTGAAGGGGATGGTGGCGATCGACAAGTTGGCGCCGGTGGACACCGTGGTGCCGGCCCACAGTTCAGCGGTGCCGCTCTTCACGACCTTGGCCACCATGTTGCTGCCACCGGCCGGGTCGGCCACCACGGTGGCGTTCTCGGCGCCACCAAAGCCGGTGAGCGTGTACGTCACAGCGCCGTTGTCAAAGGTGATCGGCAAGCCGGACGTGACGGGGGGCACCGCAGCGGCGGTGGGGTAGACCACATCTTCGAAGTAGTAGGTCTTGGCGCCACCGGCCGCGGCACCGGTGGTGCCGAAGTTGAAGAAGATCGACGCCCGGTTGTAGACATTGGCCAGGTTCAGCGCGGGGGTGCCGGCCACCGCGTTGGCAAAGTTGAAGCTCAATGTCTGCCAGCCGCCGGCCACCGTGGTGGTGGCCTCGGTTTCCACGCTCTTGTTGCCATCGGTGGCGTTTTCAACTTTCAAGCGCACCGGCGTGCCGGCCGTGGGCGACCAGACCCGCACGGTGATGGTTTGCGCGCTGGCGCTGAAGCCGATGGTGGCGATGGTGTTGTTCGCCAGGTTGGACACCGTGGTGCCGGCCCACAGCTCAGCGGTGGCGCTCTTGATCACGCGCGCCACCTTGTTGGCTGCGTTGCTGGGGTCGGGCTGGATGCTGGAATCTTCTGCGCCACCAAAGCCGGTCAACGCCGGGGCAGCGCCTTCGTCCATGGTGATGGTGGTGGTGGCGGCGGCGGCGGCGCAGGCCGCGCTGAAGGTGGCGCCTGCGAACGCCAGATCATCCAGGTAGTAGGTCTTGGCCCCGCCCGCGGCGGCGCCGGTGGTGCCGAAGTTGAAGAACACCGACACCTTGTTGTAGACGTTCGCCAGGTTCAGCGCCGGGGTGCCGGTGGCGGCGTTGCTGAAGTTGAACGTCAGCGTCTGCCAGCCCGCGGCCACCGAGGTGACGGCTTCGGTCTCGACGCTCTTGCTGCCATCGGCGGCGTTCTCGACCTTCAGGCGCACGGGCGTGCCGGCCGTGGGCGACCACACCCTCGCGGTCAGCTTGGTCAGCGTGCTGGTGAACGGCAGCGCCGCGACGGCGTTGTTCGCGCACACCGACACGGTGGCGCCAGCCCACAGTTCGGCCGTGGCTGACTTGACGACCTTGGCCACGCGGTTGGCCGCGTTGGTGGGGTCGACCACCACGGTGGCGTCTTCGGCGCCGCCAAAGCCGGTGAGCACCGGGGCGATGGTTTCGTCAAACGTGACCAATCGGGTTTCGATTACCGGGATCACGGTGTTGTAGGCCTGCTGTGAGCTGGCCGCCACGTTGAGGTTGCCCGCGGCATCGCTGAAGCGGCCGGCGGCAATGCTGAGTTGGATCGTGCCGGCACTATTGGGCGTGGGCGTGACCACCAGCGTGGCGCTGGTGCCACCGATGCGCGTGAAGGTGCCCTTGCTGCCGCCCGCAACGGTGATGTCGTCCGTGGTGAAACTGGTGCCCACGTCTTCATTGAAGGCGAAGCTGAAGGTCACGTCGCCGGTGGCGGTGGCCGCGGCGATGTTGTCGGTGATGGTCACCACCGGCGCGGTGGTGTCGGCCGGCGGGTTGTTTTGGGCCGGTGGCGCTTCGGCACCGCCACCGCCGCAAGCGGCCAGCAACGATGTGGCCACGGCCAAGGCGCAAATCGACAGGGAAAGTGGCTTCGAACGTTGTGTCATGGGGAGGTGTCCGGTGGGCGGGTCTGGGGGCGCAGCCCGCTTGGTGGGTGGCTGCGCAAAGAGGGCGGCGGCAGGCCGCTGGGAACAGAAAAGAGCGCGTGGGTTCAAAAACTTGAAAGCGCTTTCACAAGTATCCGAAATGCGCATTGAACTGACAAGACCCCAGCTCCCTGTGCTTACCCGTAGGTGTGGCGGCGTTCAGTTGCCGCTGGCCCGCGCCAGCTTGCCCGGCGCCACGCTCAAGCGCTGGCCGCTGCTGAAGCGCACTTCAATGGCGGCCTTGCCGGCGTTGAAGGCGAGGTAGGTGCGCTGGCCATCAACGCGCTTGAACACCTGGTACAGCGGCGTGTTGGCCTGTACAGACAAGTCGGGCGCGCCCATCTCGGCCAGGCTCATCAGGTAGTGCAGTGTGTGGCTGCGTGAATCGCCCAGTTCCACCGCGCCCCAGCGGTTCCACTGCGCCAGTGCGGCGGCCGGGTCGGCCAGCGCCAGGTACTTGGCAAAGATGTCTTGCCAGATGTCGGGCGGGTCGAACTTCTTGCCGCGTGCGGCCCAGTTCTCTTGCTCACCCACCAAGGCGGCGAGGTTGCGTTTCACGTAGGCCGGGTCGCGCGCGAAGTAGGTCGAAACCGTGGTTATGGGCAACAGGTTGATGCCGGTGGCTTGCCGTGGCTCATCAGTCCACCAGGTGTTGTGCGCGTACTTGCCGCCGAACAACATGCTCACGTCGGGGTTCTTGTATTCGGGTGCGATGACCAGGCGGTGAATGTCAAACCAGTAGTGCTGCACCGATTCGGTTTCGGTGGCCAGCAGCCAGATGCCCAGGTCGCGCAGTGCGGCGTCGCCATTCACTTCGCCCCACAAGATGAGCCCGGCCCAGGCGTTCAGCGCTTCGGAAGACGACTCCTGGTTGTTGCCCTGCGCGCCCAGGCCAATGCCCGAGGCCCACGAATGGCCTTCGTAAAGATCGAAGCTGCGCAGGAAGGGAAAGTCGGCGCGTCCGCGCTCGGCGGTGGCGATGTCCTTGACCAGCAGATCGACCATGTCGCCCCATTGCCCGCGCGCCGCCCAGGCCGGGTCGCGCAGCGCGATTTCGGCCACCGCGCGGATCCAGTAGCCATAGTGAAAGTGGTGGTCGTTCATTTGCACGACGCTGAAATATTCCTCGGGGTAGGCCACCACCGTGCTGCGCTTTTGATCCCAGTGAAAGTAGGTCTTGCGGTCGTTGCCCGCAAACCAGGTTTCGATGCGCGTCTTCAACAGCGTTAGCAGTTGGGCGCGGGCTTCGGTGTCACCTTGCTGCTCGAAGACATCGAGCATCTTCACCACGCGCAGCAGGCCCTTGCCCTGCCAGTACGGGCCCTG
>JAYUHT010000628.1:0-7790 GCA_043766725.1 Burkholderiales bacterium
GGCGCGGTGTACAGCAGCATTTGCAGCTCGCTTTGCAGCCGCCGCCAGGCCACGGCCTGCGGCGTGCGTTGCAGCCAGGCCTGCACGCTGCGGCCGCGCACGCGGTCGAGCGCGGCGGTGGGCTGGGCGGCCAGGCTGGCGTGCTGCACATACCAGCGCGTGGCGGCACCGAAGTGCAGCGCCCAGCCCAGGTCTTCAAACAGGCTGCGCACCAGCGCCAGCAATTCGTGCGAATCGCTCTCGGACAAGTTCAGCTCGGCCGGGTCGCGCAGCACCACATCGTCGGCCGAGGCCTGCCAGTGGCCCGGCGTGAGCAGGCCCCAGGCGCTGCCCTCGGCCACGCTCAGGCCATCGCGCCGCGCCCAGTGCGCGGCCAGGGGCCACAGGCCGTCGGCACCGTGCCAGCCTTGGGCATGGGCGTAGGCGGCTTCGTGGGGCGGCGTCAGGCTCAGTTCGTCGACCCCCACGCTGTGCAGCGGCTCGCAGCGCGCCAAGATCTGCGCCAATGCGGGCAGCTTCAAGCCGGCGCCCGCCTTTGCAAACAACGGCGACGCCGCGGCCGCAAAGGGGATGAGCAGGTGCATCGGCCGATTATGGTTGGCGCCCATCGAGCCGGCCTTGGGCTGCCGGTAGCATGCCGCCCATGAACCTGCCCTATGAGTGGCACATCGGCTGGCGCTACACGCGCGCCGGGCGCAGCGGCCGGCGCAACGGCTTCATCTCCTTCATCTCCGGCATCTCCATGCTCGGCATCGCCCTGGGCGTGGCGGCGTTGATCATCGTGCTGTCGGTGATGAACGGCTTTCAGCGCGAGGTGCGCGACCGCATGCTGTCGGTCATCGCGCACATCGAATTGTTCGATGCATCCGGCAACGCCCTGGCCGACTGGCGCGCCACGGCCGCGCAGGCGCGCCAGCAACCCGAGGTGCTCGGCGCGGCACCTTTCATCGCCGCACAGTCGCTGCTGGTGCGCGGTGACGAGATGCGCGGCGCCGTGGTGCGCGGCATTTCGCCGGTGGATGAAGCCACCGTCACGCCGCTGGCCGAGCAGTTGAAGGACAGCACCCTGGCCGCCTTGCAGCCGGGCCAGTGGCAGATCGCCCTGGGCAGCGAACTGGCGCGCTTGCTGGGCGTGCGCGTGGGCGAGAAGGTGACGCTGCTGGCGCCGGGCGGGCAGGTCACGCCGGCCGGCGTGGTGCCACGCATGAAGCAGTTCACCGTGGCCGGTCTGCTCGACACCGGCCACTACGAATACGACAGCAGCCTGGCCTTGATTCACCTTGACGACGCGGCCAAGCTGTACCGCCTGGAAGGCGCCACCGGCGTGCAACTCAGGCTGAGCGATGTGCATGCCGCGCGCCGCGTCGCCGCCAACCTGGCCAGCCAGATGGGCCCGGGCTTGGTGGTGCGCGACTGGACGCGCACGAATCGCAACTGGTTCGATGCGGTGCAGATCGAAAAGCGGCTGATGTTCATCATCCTCACGCTGATCGTGGCCGTGGCCGCGTTCAACCTGGTGTCCACGCTGGTGATGACGGTGACGGACAAGCGCGCCGACATCGCCATTCTGCGCACCCTGGGCGCCAGCCCGCGCTCGGTGATGGGCGTGTTCATGGTGCAGGGCGCGGCGGCCGGCATCATCGGCACCGGCGCGGGCGTGGCCCTCGGCCTGCTCATTGCTTTCAACGTGGGCGTGATCGTGCCCTTCATTGAACGGCTGCTCGGCGTGGCCTTCCTGCCCGGCAGCATCTACGTCATCAGCCACATGCCCAGCGAGCCGCTGATGAGCGACATCGTTCCCGTCGGCTTGATCTCGCTGTTGTTGGCCTTTGCCGCGACGCTGTACCCGAGCTGGCGCGCCAGCCGCGAGAACCCGGCCGAGGCGCTGCGCTATGAGTGACATGGAGCCCCCAAGAGCCCTGCGGGCTCGCCCCCCCGAAGGGGATCGGTTCGACCGGGGCGGCCCGGTTCGAAACGAGCTGGTATTGCGGGCCACCGATCTGCACAAGCGCTTTCAGGAAGGTGATCTCGACGTGCAGGTGCTGCGCGGCGTGAGCCTGGCGGTGCATGCCGGCGAAACCCTGGCCGTGGTGGGCGCCTCGGGGTCGGGCAAGAGCACCTTGTTGCACCTGCTGGGCGGGCTGGATGCCGCCAGCAGCGGGCAGGTTGAACTGATGGGGCGCAGCCTCAGCGTCATGGACGCTGCCGCGCAAGGCCGCTGGCGCAACCTGCACCTGGGATTTGTCTACCAGTTCCACCACCTGCTGCCCGAATTCAGCGCGCTCGACAACGTGGCTATGCCCTTGCGCATTCGCCGCCAGGCCAGCGCGCAGGCGCGCGCCACGGCCCGCGACGCCCTGGCACAAGTGGGGCTGGCCGATCGTGCGGCGCACCACCCGTCGCAGCTCTCGGGCGGCGAGCGCCAGCGCGTGGCCATCGCGCGTGCGCTGGTCACGCGCCCGGCCTGTGTGCTGGCCGACGAGCCCACCGGCAACCTCGACCGCGCCACCGCCGACGGCGTTTTCGAGCTCATGCTCGCGCTGGCGCGTTCACACGGCACGGCGTTCGTGGTCGTCACGCACGACGCCAGCCTGGCCGCGCGCTGTGGCCGCACCTTGCAGTTGGGGCGCTGAGGACGAGATCGCCGCAGCGCAACTTCTTCACGCTTGCAACCCCCGAACACATGCCCTTGCGCCACGGGGGGCGGCAGGGGCTTTCCTACAATCGCCAGCGTGAACACCCTTAACGCTGACCTGCATTGCCACTCCGTCGTTTCCGACGGCACCCTCGAACCTGAAGCCCTGGCGCAGCGCGCCAAGGCGAAAGGGGTGGAGTTGTGGGCCCTGACCGACCACGACGAACTCGGCGGCCAACAGCGCGCGCGCGATGCCGCCCTGGCCTTGGGGCTGGCCTATGTCAGCGGTGTGGAGATTTCGGTCACCTACCTTGACACCACGGTGCACATCGTCGGCCTGGGTTTCGACCCCGACGATGCCGGCCTGATGCGCGGCCTGCAATCCACCCGCGGCGGGCGCAGCGAGCGCGCGCAAGAAATTGCTGCCGGCCTGGCCAAGGTGGGCATCGCGCAGGCCTTTGAAGGCGCGCTGAAGTACGCCGGCAACCCCGAGCTGATCTCGCGCACGCACTTTGCCCGTTTCCTGGTGGAGGTGGGTGCCTGCGCCGACACCAACGAAGTCTTTCGCCGCTTCCTCACCGAAGGCAAGCCCGGCTACGTGCCGCACCGCTGGGCCAGCTTGCGCAATGCGGTGCGCTGGATCACCGAGGCCGGCGGCATTGCCGTCATCGCCCACCCCGGGCGTTATGGCTTCACGGCAACGCAAGAGCACGCCCTGTTCAACGAATTCATGCAACACGGCGGGCGCGGTGTGGAAGTCATCACCGGCAGCCACACGCCGGCCGAATATGGCAAGTACGCTGAAAAGGCGCGTGACTACAAACTGCTGGCTTCACGTGGCAGTGACTTTCATTCGCCGTATGAAAGCCATGTCGACCTCGGCGCCTTGCCCGCCCTGCCCGGCTTCCTGACGCCGGTGTGGGCCGAGCTGCAAAGCCGCATCGCCCAGCCCGTGGGTTGAGAGCGCCCCCAGGTCGACGACATACGTCGACCGCCCCCCGCGGGGGATGAGCGAAGTGGCAAAGCCACATTTGCTCATGTGCCTGCCACCTAGCCGTCACCGCGGCATGACGCCATGTCGCAGTACTTCGAAGTCCACCCCGAAAACCCCCAGGCCCGCTTGCTCAAGCAGGCCGCGCAGATCATCCGCGCCGGCGGCGTGGCCGCCATCCCCACCGACTCAAGCTATGCCTTGGCCTGCCACTTGGACGACAAGGCCGCGGCGCAGCGGCTGCGGCAAATTCGTGAGGTGGATGACAAGCACCACCTCACGCTGCTGTGCCGCGACCTGAGCGAACTGGCCGCGTATGCCAAGGTCGATAACCGCCAGTTCCGCCTGCTCAAGCTGGGCACGCCGGGGCCGTTCACCTTCATCCTCGAAGCCACTAAAGAAGTGCCGCGGCGCCTGAGCCACCCCTCGCGCCGCACCATCGGCCTGCGCGTGCCCGACCACCGCGTCACGCAAGAGCTGCTGGCCCTGGTGGGTGAGCCGCTGCTGGCCACCACGCTGATCCTGCCGGGCGACAGCGAGCCCATGAACGACGCGCAGGCCGTGCGCGATCGGCTGCAACGCGCGCTGGATGCCGTGGTCGATGCGGGCGCTTGCCCGATGCAGCCGACCACGGTGGTCGACCTCAGCGGCGACGAGCCGCTACTGGTGCGCCTGGGGCGCGGCGACCCGGCACGGCTGGGCTTGACGCCTAGCCCCGCGCCACGCTGAGCGCGCGCTCAACACGCGCCGCATCAAAGCCGAGCATCACCTGCCCGCGCACCAGCAGCACCGGCGTGCCCTGGCCGCGCACGGCCTCGAAGCGAAAGGCGCATTCGCGGTCGGTTTCAATGAAGCATTCGCTGAACGCCACTTCGTGCTCGGTCAACCACGCCCGCGCCGCCGCGCAATAGGCACAGGTGGTGGACGAGAGCATTTGAATGTCGCCCGGCCGCGCCAGCGCGGCCAGCCGGCTGCCCACGTTGGCGGAGCGCTGCGCGCCCCACCACTGGTTGGCGCCGGCGGTGGCCAGCACCAACAGCAGCAAGACCCACAGTGAACGCTTGCCGGCCACCATGCGCCGCTCTCAAATGGCGGCGATGGCCACCACTTCCACCTTCCACTCGGGCCGCGCCAATCGCGCTTCAACGGTGGCGCGCGCCGGGGCGCAGCCCGCAGGCAGCCAGGCTTCCCAGACCTCATTGAACTGCGCGAACTCGGCCAAGTCGGTGATGAAAATCTGGCAACTCAGCAGCCGGGACTTACTGCTGCCGGCGCGTGCCAGCAAAGCGTCGATCGAAGCCAGCACCTGGCGTGCCTGGCCGGCCATGCCCTGTGAGGCATCACCCGCCACCTGGCCGGCGAGGTAGCACACGCCGTTGTACACCGCCATCTCAGACAGGCGCTTGCCTGCATCAAAGCGCTGAACCGCATTCATGTGTGACCTTTCTTGTGCCCGTGCTTGCGGGCTGGTTTATGTGAGGTGGCGGTTGCCGCGGCAGCCGCATGCCCCAGCTTGCTTTCCTTGCCTGCCAGCAGCTTGCGGATGTTGCCCTGGTGGCGCCACACCAGCAGCAGCGACATGGCCACGATGGCCAGCAGCATCGGCTGCACACCCCAGATAAGGAGTTGATAGAACGGCGCGAACAGTGCCGCCACCAGCGAGGCCAGTGACGAATAGCGAAAAAACGCGGCGATGATGACCCAGGTGGCCAGCGTGGCCAGCCCGAGCAAGAGGTTCAAGCCCAGCAGCACGCCTGCCGCCGTGGCCACGCCCTTGCCGCCCTGGAACTTGAAGAACAGCGGCCACAAGTGGCCCAAGAAAGCGGCCAGGCCGACGAAGCCCACCGTCCATTCGCCCAGGCCGAAGCGGGCGCCGAATTTAACCGCCAGCAGCACCGGCACGAAGCCCTTCAGCGCATCCAGCGCCAGGGTCAGCACCGCCGCGGCGCGGTTGCCGCTGCGCAGCACATTGGTGGCGCCCGGGTTGCCCGAGCCGTAGCCGCGCGGGTCGGCCAGGCCCATGGCGCGGCTGACGATGACGGCGAAGGACAACGAGCCCACCAGGTAGGCGGCCAGCACGGCGAAGAGGCTGTAGGCAGTGTCCATGTGGAGCTTGCAGATCGGATTCCGAGTCTACGCGGCCCGTGGCATCGCAGCCTTGCGCTGGTCCAGCGTCACCGCGAGGCCGCAGGCCGCCAGGGCCCAGACGATCACGGCGCCCGAAGGCAGGTCGAACAACGCTGACGCAGCCAAGCCGAGCGCATAGCCCGCAGCACCGATGCCGAAGCCGAACACCTGCCGCCGCCGCCCGCGAAGCGCGCTGGTGCCGAGCGCCGGAATGATGAGGCTGGCGAACACCAGGTACACACCCACCAACTGCACTGAAGCCGTGACGGCCACGGCAAACGCCGCGTAGAAGCCGAAGCGCCCCAGGCGACGCAACCCGCCCAGGCTCATGGCCGCCAGCAGCGCGGCCGTCACCCCCGCCAGCCAACCCAGTTGTGTGGCATTCACCCACAAGATTTGCCCGACCAGCAAGTCCTTCAGGTGCTCGCCGCCATGCGGGTTGCCCGCCAGCAGCAAGATGCCGGCACAGGCGGCGAGGATGAACATGACGCCGATCAGCGCCTCTTGCTGGCGCGGCGCGCGGCGCTCGGTCCAGGTCAGCAGCCAGGCGCCCAGCAAAGCGGCGCTGACGGCTGCGGCCTGCACCGCCACGCCGCCCTCGGGCAGGCCCAGGGCATCGGCCGCAATCACGCCCAGGCCGGCGATTTGCGCAATGGCCAGGTCGATGAAGACGATGCCGCGGTCCAGCACCTGCATGCCCAGGGGCACATGGGTGGCCAGCACGAGCAGGCCGGCCACCAGGGCGGGGCCGAGGATGCCCCAGTCCAGCGCAGCCCAGTTCAACGCGGTGCTCCGGCCGCCAGCAGGCGCAATAACGTGTCGTCGAACAGGCCGAACAAGTCTTTCGCGCCTTCGCTGCCGCCCACGGTGAACGGCAACTTCACGGCCGCGATGCCAGCGTTTTTGCTTAACCAGTCCGACGGCCGCGAATCTTGATACGCGGCGAACAGCACCATGCGCGCCGGCGCCGCCTTCAAGCTGGCGAGCACGCCTTGCAGATGCGAGGCCGAGGGCTCCACGCCAGGCTTGGGCTCAAGCACCGCCACTTCCTTCAGGCCCAACCAGTCGTAGAGGTAGACAAAGGCCTTGTGCTGCGACACCACCGGCAAGCCCTTCAGCGGCGCGGCTTGCGCGGCCCAGCGCAGCATGGCCTGTTGCCAGCGCTGGCTGAAGTCAGCCTGCGCCTTGGCGTAGGCGGCCGCATTGGCGGGGTCGATCTGTTTTAACCGCGCACTCAACGCGACGGCTACCAGCGCGATGTTGCGCGGGTCGGTCTGGATGTGCGGGTTGCCGGCGGCATGAACATCGCCCTGCGAGCGGTCAAGCTGTGCGGGCAGGTCGAGCTTGCGCACAGCGTCGGCGGCGGCGAAGTTGCCTGGCTGGCCGGCCTGCACCTTTGCATTGCCCGACTGCTGCAGCAGCACCGGCAGCCAGCCGATCTCCAATTCCGCCCCGGTGCATACCACCAGGTCGGCATTGCGCGTGCGCGCGATCAGGCTGGGCTTGGCCTGGATCTGATGCGGGTCTTGCAAGGCCGTGGTGGCCACAGCCACCTCGACCAAAGCGCCGGCGAGTTCCTGCACCAGGGCTCCCCATTCGGGTTCGCAGGCCAGCACCCGCAACGCGGCTTGCGAAGGCGCCACGGGCAGCCACAGCAAGGCAACCAACGGTAGACAAAAGAGTTTGAACCTGTTCATGATGTGTTCCTGTTCAACTAAACGTTAGTACCCGTGCGCACCATGCGCGCCCAGGCTCATCTGGTATTGCAGGAAGACCTGCAGGTCAGCAGCACCTTGGCGCGAAAGGTCTTGCGCCAGTTGCAGGCGCAGGCGCGAGAACTCGCTGGCATTGAAGTCCAGCATCAGCGAATGTTTGGCCGGCCTGTAGGTATTGGCGGCACTGGCCGAGTCCATCCGCTCGGTGCGCAGCCCCACGCGCCAGGCGGGCATGAACTGGTAAACGCCCTGCACATACCAGCCCGACAGACTGGCGCGGTAGGGTGCGGCCAGGTTCAGACCGCCCACGTCTTGCACCAGG
>JAYUHT010000629.1:0-2934 GCA_043766725.1 Burkholderiales bacterium
TCAGCCGCGTGCTTCACCGGCGTGGAGCCGGGCACGCACACCGCCTGCACGCCGGGCGCCACCTTGCGCCCGCGCAGCACCGCGGCGGCGGCGCGCAGGTCTGACAGCCTGGCGTTGGTGCACGAGCCGATGTAGGCCACATCAATCGGCACGCCGGCCAGCGCCTGGCCAGGGCGGAGCTGCATGTAGGCCAGCGCTTGTTCGGCCAGTTGCCGCGCCTGGCCATCCGCCGCGTCTTGCGGCCACGGCACCACGCCGCGAATGCCCACCACCTGCTGCGGGCTAACGCCCCAGGTGACTTGCGGTTCGAGCGCGCTGCAATCCAGCGTCACCTCACGGTCGAAGCGCGCAGCGTCATCGCTGGGCAGGGTGCGCCAGTAGGCGACGGCGTTGTCCCACGCACGCCCCGAAGGCGAAAACGGCCGGCCGGCCAGGTACTCGAACGTGGTGTCGTCAGGCGGTACGGCGCCGGCCTTGCACGAAAACTCCACACTCATGTTGCACAGCGTGAGCCGCGCTTCGACGCTGAGCGCGCGCACCGCGCTGCCGGTGTACTCAGCCGCATAGCCGATGCCGCCTTGCGCGCCGACCTGGCCGATCAGGGCCAGGATCATGTCCTTGGCCGTCACGCCCAGCGGCAAGTGGCCGTCGAAATTCACGCGCAGGGCCTTGGGTTTGGCTTGGGCCAGGGTCTGCGTGGCCAGCACATGCTCGGCCTCGCTGGCGCCGATGCCCCAGGCCAGCGCGCCCAGCCCGCCCACGGTGCTGGTGTGGCTGTCACAGCAAACGAGCGTGGCGCCGGGGAAGACGATGCCTTGCTCGGGCACGATGACATGCGCAATGCCCTGGCGCGGGTCGTCATAGTCGATGAAGTGAAAGCCCCAGTCGCGCGACGCTTTGCGCGTGGTGTCGATCATGATCGCGCCGCTTTTCGACGGCGATTCATTCGGCCCGCGGCCGGGCCGCGTGGTGATGAGGTGTTCAATCACCGTGTACACCTGCTCGCGGCTGGCCGGCGTGCGGCCGGCCTCGGCCAAGGCGCGCACCACCTGGCTGCCGGAGAGTTCATGCAGCACCAGGCGGTCGATCTGCAACAAGTCCATCTCGCCTTGCAGGCGCGTGATGACGTGGTCAGCCCAGACCTTGTCGAGGAAGGTTTGGGGCTGGGCACCAAATTGACTCATTTGTAACGTTGTTCCAGTGCACGAAACTTCGCGGCATCGAGCACTTCTTGCCGCTGCGCAAACATCATCAGCTTGTCTTCCACACCGGCAATCGAGCCCTGCGCATGCAAGTGGCCCAGCACCTGCTGCATGGCCAGCAAAGAGGCCTGCAACGCCGCATTGGCGTAGCAGATGGCGGCGTAGCCGGCCTGTGCCAGGCGCGCCTGCGGCAGCAGCGGCGTCTTGCCGCCGATCACCATGTTGCAGATGTGAATGCCGGGCACCTCGCGCGGAATGGCCAGCAGTTCTTCTTCGTTCAGCGGCGCTTCAACGAACAGGAAATCGGCGCCGGCTTCTTGATAAGCGCGGGCGCGGTCGAGTGCGGCTTCAAAGCCTTCCACCGCGCGCGCATCGGTGCGCGCCAGGATCATCAGCTTGGCATCCAGCCGGGCATCGAGCGCGGCCTTCAGCTTGTTTACCATCTCGGCTTTGGGGATCACGTCCTTGCCGTCGAAGTGGCCACAACGTTTGGGATAAGTCTGGTCTTCCAGCATGATGGCGTTGGCGCCGGCACGCTCCAGCAACTGCACCGTGCGCCTGGCATTCAGCGCATTGCCGAAGCCGGTGTCGGCGTCAGCCAGGATGGGAATGTTCACCGCGTCGCGCACCGCCGCCACATGCGCGGCCAGCTCGGTGACGCTGACCAAACCGATGTCGGGCACGCCCAAAAACGTGTTGGCCACGGCCGCGCCGCTGACCATGAGCATCTTGTGCCCCGTGGCTTCGATCATGCGCGCCGCCAGCGCATTGCCCGCCCCGGGCATGATGTGGCCGGCCCCATTCACCAGCAGCGCACGCATTTGTTGGTTGAGGGTCATGGTCATTCAATCTTGATGTTGGCGGCCAGCACCAGCTTGCGCCAGCGTTCGATGTCGGCGCGCACCGTGGCCAGCATTTGCTCGGGCGTGCCGCCGATGCCCGCGGTGCCTTCGGCATCAAACTTTTCCTGCACCTGCTTTTGCTTCAGCACTTCGTTCAGCTCGCGGTTCAGGTAGGCCACCACCTCGGGCGGCATGCCTTTCGGGCCGGCCACGGCCTTCCAGTCGAACACCTGGTACTCGGGCCAGCCTTGCTCGGCGAAGGTGGGCACATCGGGCAACGTGGGCAGGCGCTTCAGGCCCGAAATGCCGATGGCCCGCACGCGGCCACTCTTGATGAACGGCGCGGCGAAGGTGGCGCTGGTGAGCATCATGGAAATGTTCTTGCCGATCACGTCGGTGAAGGCCTGCGACGAGCCCTTGTAGGGCACATGCAGCATCTGCACGCCCATCGCGTAGGCCAGCTGCTCCATGCCCAGGTGGGCAATCGAGCCCACGCCGGCCGAGCCGTAGGTGAGCGTGCCGGGCGCGCGCTTGGCCGCCGCGGCCAGCTCGCGCGCGTCGCGCCACGGCGATTCAGCGTGCACCACCACCACGGCGGGGTCGCGCGAGACCATCATGATGGGCTGCATGTCCTCAATCGCGTCGAACGTTAGCTTGCTCACCGCGGCTTGAATCGGGTAGGTGCTGGACATGTTCAGCAGCGTGTAGCCATCAGCCGGCGCCTTGAGCACGTAGGCCGCGCCCAGGTTGCCGCCGGCGCCGGTGCGGTTTTCAACCACCACCGGGTTGTTGATGCGCTCGGCAAGCGCCTTGGCCAGCAGCCGCGCCACCACATCGCCACCGCCACCGGCGGCAAAGGGCACGACGAAGGTGATGGGCTTGTTGGGGTA
>JAYUHT010000630.1:0-7787 GCA_043766725.1 Burkholderiales bacterium
GCTCACGAGCTGCTGACCTTGGCGCGGCCGCCACGGGCAGCCTGAGACCTGGATGCGCGGTCACGCTTGACCTGTAAGAATTCGGCCCGCACGGTGACATAAGTCGTGTTGCCGCGCTGCGGCGCTCGGCCGACACAGCCCGACGCCCACGCTTTCGTTCTGTCGCACCCACCCTCTCGAAGGAGCATCAACATGACTCAGCGCCTCATCCTCTCGTCTGCCCTGGCCTCCGTGCTGGCCCTGGGCCTGGCCAGCGCCGGCAGCGCTCAGGCGCAGGAAAAAGGCAAGGAGAAGTGCTACGGCATCTCCAAGGCGGGCCAGAACGACTGCGGCAACCTGGCCGGTACTCACACTTGCTCCGGCCAAGCCAAGATCGACATGGACAGCGGCGAGTGGAAGTATGTTGCCGCCGGCACATGCAAGAAGCTGAACGGCATGTCGACCGAGGAAGCCAAGGCCAAGGCCAAGTCTTGATGCGCGTTTGATGCCCTCAGCAAGCATGCGCTTGAGCGGCCTGCCTGCGGCTGCGGTGGGCATCGGCTTGCGCCAGCCGCATTACGCCGAGGTGCTGCAAGACTTGCCGGCGCTGGGCTTCATTGAAGTTCACGCCGAGAATTTCTTTGCTCCAGGCGGCGCGGCGCTGGCCGTGTTGCAGCAGGCGCGTGAACACTACCCGGTGAGCCTGCATGGCGTGAGCCTGAGCCTTGGTTCAGCGCTGGGCGTTGATGAGGCACACCTGGAGCAACTGGCTCGTTTGGTGGCGCTGGTTGAACCCGCTCACGTCAGTGACCACGCCTCGTTCGCGCGTGCGCCGCTGCACCCGGGGGCAGCCAGCGTGCATGCCAACGACTTGCTACCCATCGCCTTCACCGAAGCCTCGCTCCAGATCATGGTGCGCAATGTGCAGCGCGTGCAAGAACGCCTGCGCCGGCCGATCCTGGTGGAAAACCTGTCGGCCTACCTGCACTGGAAAGAGGCTGACCTGGCCGAGCCCGAGTTCTTCAACGAGCTGACGCGGCGCAGTGGTTGCGGCGTTCTGCTCGACGTGAATAACCTGGTCGTCAACGCCTTGAACGCCGGCCAGGAGCCCGTGGCAAGTGCCTGCGCCTGGCTCGATGCGCTGGCCCCGGCCAGCGTGGGCGAGGTGCACCTGGCGGGCTATCAAGACCTGGGCGACATCGTCATGGACGACCATGGCAGCCGCGTGCACGCGCCGGTTTGGGCGGTGTACGCCCACGCCCGCCAGCGCCTGGGCGCGCGGCCCACGCTGATCGAGTGGGACACCGCCTTGCCGGCTTTGAGCGTGTTGCTCGATGAAGCCGCCCAGGCGGCAGCGGTGCCGGCGTGAGCCGCAGGGTGCCGCGATGAGCCAAACCGAGTTGCTACGCCAGCAAGCCCTGCTGCGCGTGCTGTGGCGGGCCGATGCGGTGGCGGCCTTGCTGCCCCACATGCACGCCGGCGTGGAGCGTGGCGTGGCCGCTTACCGCGCCAACGCCGGCGCATCGGCCGAGCGTGCCCTGGCCCTGGCCTACCCCACGGTGCAGCAGCTGTTGGGTGAAGCCGCGTTCGGCCAGTTGGCACGCGCCCTGTGGCAGCGCGAGCCGCCCGAGCAGGGTGACCTGGCCGGCTTTGGCGCGGGCCTGCCGGCATTCATTCAGGCTGATGCGCAATTGGCCGGCGAGCCCTACCTGGCCGACACTGCCCGGCTCGACTGGGCCGTGCACCAGGCCGTGCGCGCCGCCGATGCGCCGGCACCATCAGCGGCACCGTTGGCCGGCTTGGGCCTGTTGGCCACGGCCGACCCGGCCGCGCTGCGCGTGCAGGTCGTGCCCGGCACGGCCTTGCTGCGCAGCCCCTGGCCCGTGGTGACCATCTGGCAGGCGCACCGCAGTGCAGATGTCGACTTCGAGCCCGTGCGCCAGGCGCTGGCCGCGCAGCAGGGCGAGTTGGCCTGGGTCTGGCGCACGGGCTGGGCGGTGCGCGTGTGCGCGTTGAGCGGCGAGGTGGCGGCTTTCAATGAAGGGCTGCTGGCCGGTAAGAACCTGGCCCAGGCGCTAGACCAAGCCGGTGCCGCCTTTGATTTCAGCGCTTGGTTGCAGACTGCCTTGCGTGAGCAGTGGCTGGCCCAAATCGACGAAGACCAGCCATCACCATGACCCACTGAGACTGTGGCCGCTGCTGGCCGCACGCCAGCCATGCTGGGCTATCGTCGCGCGCTTTGCTAACCGGAAGGTACGACACTTGACTATGAATCGACGCCATGTGCTGGCCGCCGCAGCCTGGCCCTGGGCCTTGCCTGTGCAGGCCCAGGTTAACGCCGAATGGCTGCGCATCGAGCAGGCCGCGCGCGGCCAGACCGTTTACTTCAACGCCTGGGCGGGCAGTGAACGCATCAACAGCTACCTGCAATGGGCCGGGCTCGAAGTGCAGCGCCTGCACGGCATCAAGCTCGAACATGTGAAGGTGGCCGACACGGCTGAAGTGGTCAAGCGCGTGCGCGCCGAAAAAGCCGCCACACGCGCCGAAGGCTCGGCCGACGTGGTGTGGATCAACGGCGAAAATTTCCTGGCCATGAAGCGCGAAGGCCTGCTGTTCGGCCCGTTCGCCGAAAGCCTGCCGGCCTACGCCGCGGTGGACACCTTGGGCAAGCCGACCACGCGGGTGGATTTTTCGGAGCCGGTGGACGGCATGGAAGCTCCCTGGGGCATGGCCCAGCTCACCTTCTATGCCGATGGCGCGCGCGTGGCGCAGCCGCCGCGCAGCCTGGCAGGTTTGCTCGACTGGGCCAAAGCCAACCCGGGGCGTTTCACCTACCCGCGGCTGCCCCAGTTTCACGGCACCACTTTCGTCAAGCAGGCCTTGCTTGAAGTGAACGAGGTGCATGCCGCGTTCTACAAACCCTTTGATGCCGCCACCTTCGAGCGCCTGACGCCGGCACTGTGGGCCTACCTCGACGCGCTGCACCCGCATCTGTGGCGCGCGGGCAAACAGTTCCCGGCCAACCCCACGGTGATGCGCCAGATGCTGGCCGATGGTGAACTGCACATCGCGCTGACCTTCAACCCCAACGAAGCGGCGAACCAGATCGCGGCCAAGACCTTGCCGGCCAGCGTGGTGAGCTTCCAAAGCGAGCGCGGCAGCATCGGCAACACGCACTTCCTGGCGATCCCGTTCAACGCCCGCGCCAAAGAAGCCGCGCAGGTGTTCATCAACTTCATGCTCACGCCCGCGGCGCAAGCGCGCAAGGCCGACATCCGCCATTGGGGCGACCCCACCGTGCTCGACGTGGCGCGCCTGAACGCGCCCGACCGCGCCGCCTTCGCCGCCGGCCAGGCGCCGGGCCAGTTGCTGCGCAGCGCGCCGGCCTGGGCCGAGCCGCATGCCAGTTGGGTGCAGCCGCTGGAGCGCGAGTGGCTGCGGCGCTACGGCGCTTGAGCTTTCAAACCCCCGCCGTGCGCGCCGGCCGCGTCGCGGCCATCGGCCTGTGCAGCCTGCTGTTTGCCGTGCCGCTGCTGCTGGCGGTGGCCCTGGCTTTGTGGGACGGCTCCAGCGCCGCCGCCTGGCAGGCCATGCTGGCGCAGCCGCAGTGGCGCAGTGCCTTGGGCTTGAGCCTGTGGACGGCAACGGCCAGCACGCTGCTGGCCCTGGCGCTCACCTTCTTGCTGGGCACCTGGGCGCAGGGCTTGGCGGCCACTTCGGGCGTGCAGCGCGTGCAACGTGCGTTAGCGCCGATGCTGGCCGTGCCGCACGCGGCGTTTGCCATCGGCCTGGCCTGGTTGATCGCACCTGCCGGCTGGCTGGCGCGCGCGCTGGCGCCCGTGCTGGGGTATGCCACGCCGCCAGCGTGGGTCACCGTCAACGACCCGCAGGGCTGGGCGCTCATCGTCGTGCTGGTGTTGAAGGAAACGCCGTTCCTGTTGTGGAGCCTGTTCGCGCTGCTCGCCCGGCCCGAACACGCCGCGCTGGTGGCGCGCCAGGTGGCCGTGGCGCGCACCCTGGGCTACACGCCCGCCGCGTGGTGGGCCCGGGTGGGCTGGGCGCAAATGCTGCCGCGCCTGGCCTGGCCCTTGGCCGCCGTGCTGGCCTATGGCTTGACGGTGGTGGATGTGGCCCTGCTGGTCGGCCCTCAATCGCCACCCACGCTGGCGCTGCTGGCCTGGCAGGGCTTAAGCGATGGCAGGGTGCAGCGCAACGCGGAAGGGGCCGCCATGGCCCTGCTGTTGGCCCTGGCGCTGGCCGCGCTGGCCCTGTTGGGCCTGGGCCTGCATGCGCTGTGGCAGGCCTGCATGCGCCGGCAGGCGCGCCGCGGCCAGCGCGCGCCGGGTTGGCTGCCGGCGGCCAGCCGCCTGGCGCCCGGTTTGGGCCTGTGCATCCTGCTGTTATATGGCCTGGTGGCGCTGGCGCTGGCCACCTGGTCGCTGGCCGGGCCGTGGGGCTTTCCGGCGTTGTGGCCGCTGCAGTGGACCACCCAGACCTGGGCCACGGTGGCCGCCAGCGCTTCCACCACCGGCTTCAGCGTCGCCCTGGCTTTGGCCGCGGCGACGAGTGCCGTGCTGTTGGCGCTGGCCTGGCTGGAAAGCGCGCCTGCGCACTGGGACCAGCGCATCAGCGTGCTGGTCTTGCTGCCCCTGGTGTTGCCGGGCCTGTTCTGGCTGGGCGGCCTGTACCAACTTGCCTTGTGGGCGCGGCTCGACGGCACCGTGTGGGGCTTGTGGTGGGTGCATGTGCTGTTGGTGCTGCCGTATGCCATGACGGCGCTGGCGCCGGCCTGGCGCAGCTTCGATGCGCGGCTGGCGCACACCGCGCTGGCGCTGGGCCGCAGCCGAGTGGTGTTCTGGTGGCGGGTGAAGTGGCCGCTGCTGGCCGCGCCCTTGGCTTCGGCCCTGGCGATCGGCTTTGCCGTGAGCCTGGCGCAGTACCTGGCCACCCAATTCATCGGCGCGGCGCGCCACCCCACGCTCACCACCGAAGCCGTCACCCTGGCCTCGGGCGGGCAGCGCAACCTGGCGGCCGCCTTTGCGCTGCTGCTGGCGCTGCTGCCCGCCGTGGGCTTTGTGCTGGCCCAGCGGGTGGCCCAACGTAGCATGCGCGCCCATGCTGCTTGAGCTGCAAGCCATTGCCATCAACCTGGGCGCGCGCGTGCTGGTGCCGGCCTTTGATGCCAGCGTGGGCGCCGGCGAGGTGTTGGCGTTGATGGGCCCCAGCGGCTGCGGCAAGAGTTCGCTGCTGGCGCACCTGGCCGGGCTGTTGCAGCCGCCCTTGCACGGCAGCGGTCGCGTGCTCATCAATCGGCACGACGTGAGCGAGCGGCCCACTGAACAGCGCCGCGTGGGGCTGCTCTTTCAAGACGACTTGCTGTTCCCCAACCTCAACGTTCGAGACAACTTGCTCTTTGCTTTGCCCCGCGGCGAGCGCCAGCAGCGCCACGCGGCGGCTGAAGCCGCACTGGCGCGGGCCGGGCTGGCGGGCTTTGGCGCGCGGCTGCCGGCCAGCTTGTCGGGCGGGCAGCGCGCGCGCGTGTCGCTGTTGCGCGCCTTGCTGGCCGCACCAAAAGTGCTGTTGCTGGACGAGCCGTTTTCGCGGTTGGATGCCGCCTTGCGCGAGCAGATGCGTGCCTTCGTGTGGCAGCAACTGATTGAACACCAGGTGGCCGGCGTGCTGGTCACGCATGATGAGCAAGACGTGCCGGCCGGCGCCCGCTGCATTCAACTGGCGGCCCAGCATGCTTGACCGCGCCGCCTTGCGCCTGCTCAAGCCGCCGGTGGAGCGCGCGGCGCGCCAGCTCTTTCGCTGGGGCTTGCAGGCTGATGCGGTGTCGCTGGTCGGCTTTGCGCTGGGCTTGCTGGCGGCTTCGGCCATCGTGCTGGGCCGGCCGCTGCTTGGCTTGGCACTCATCGCCGCCAGCCGCCTGTGCGACGCGCTCGACGGTGCCGTGGCGCGCCTGACGCAAGCCACCGACCGCGGCGCCTTTCTCGACATCACGCTGGACTTTCTGTTCTACGCCAGCATCCCGCTGGCCTTCGCGCTAGCCGACCCGCCGCGCAACGCCTTGCCCGCCGCCGTGCTGCTGGCCGCGTTCATCGGCACCGGCTCCAGTTTCCTGGCCTTTGCCGTGCTGGCCGAACGCCGCGGCCTGGCCAGCGCGGCTTATCCGCAAAAAGGCCTGTATTACCTGGGCGGCCTGACCGAAGCCAGCGAAACCTTGCTCTGCTTTGCGCTGATGTGCCTCTGGCCCGAGCACTTTGCCTGGTGGGCGTATGGCTTTGCTCTGTTGAGCGGGCTGACCGTGGCCACCCGGCTGGCCGCAGGGTGGTCGCTGCTCGGGCCGGCGGCGAAGCGGTAAGGTGCGTTCGGCGGAATCGACCCAATAACAAGCGGCCCATCAGAACGAGGCGAGACAACATGAACAAGACCAAGCTGTGGACGTTGCTGGGCTTGCTGGCCCTGCTGGCGGCGTTCTTCGTCTTTGACCTGGGGCGTTTTTTCAGCCTGGAGTACATCAAGGGCGCACGCGATGGCTTTGTGCAGTTGTATGCGCAGCAGCCGTTGGCCGTGGCCGGTGGGTTCTTCGCCATCTACGTGGCGGTGACAGCGCTGTCACTGCCCGGCGCGGCGGTGATGACCCTGCTGGCTGGCGCGATCTTCGGGTTGTGGGTGGGCACGGTGCTGGTGTCGTTTGCATCGAGCATCGGCGCCACGCTGGCGTTCATCGTGTCGCGCTACTTGCTGCGCGACAGCGTCAAGGCACGCTTTGGCGCCCGCCTGGCGGAGGTGGACAAGGGCATCGAAAGAGACGGCGCGTTCTACTTGTTCACCTTGCGACTGGTGCCCCTGCTGCCGTTCTTCGTTATCAACCTGTTGATGGGCCTGACGACGATGAAGGCCGCCACGTTCTACTGGGTCAGCCAGCTGGGCATGCTGGCCGGCACCATCGTCTACGTGCTGGCCGGCACGCAACTGGCGCAGATCACCTCGCTCAAGGGCATTTTGACGCCGGGCTTGCTGATCTCATTGGTGTTGCTCGGTGTGTTCCCCCTCATCGCCAAGAAGATCGTCAGCGCCATCCAGGCGCGCAAGGTGTATGCCAAGTGGGCGCACCTCAAACCTGAGAGCTTTGAGCGCAACCTGGTGGTCATCGGCGCCGGTGCGGCCGGGTTGGTCACCAGCTACATCGCCGCGGCTGTGAAGGCCAAGGTCACGCTGGTGGAGAGCCACAAGATGGGCGGCGACTGCCTGAACTACGGTTGCGTGCCGAGCAAGGCCTTGATCAAGACCGCCACGCTGGCGCGCCAGATGCGCCACAGCAGCGATTACGGCATTGCGCGGGCGGATTTCCAGTTGGACTTCGCGCAGGTGATGCAGCGCGTGGCGGGCATCGTCAAGGCCGTTGAGCCACATGATTCCGTCGAACGTTATACGTCGCTCGGTGTCGATGTGGTCGAAGGCAAAGCCACGATCATCGACCCCTGGCATGTGAAGATCGTTCGCGCGAATGGCGGTGAGCAAGTCCTGAGCACCCGCCACATCGTGGTGACGACCGGTGCGCGGCCTTTTGCGCCGCCGCTGCCGGGGCTCAGCGACGTGGGCTATCTCACCAGCGACACGTTATGGAGCCTGCGCGAACAACCAAAGCGCCTGGTGGTGCTGGGCGGCGGGCCGATCGGCTGCGAGCTGGCGCAAGCGTTCGCGCGGCTGGGCTCGCAGGTCACGCAAATTGAAATGGCGCCGCGCCTGATGCTGCGTGAAGACGAAGAGGTCTCGGCCTACGCGCGCCAGGCGCTGGAGGC
>JAYUHT010000631.1:0-2932 GCA_043766725.1 Burkholderiales bacterium
CGCGATTGCACGGCGATGGGCTCACCCGCCTGCACGCCCAGGCGCGCCAGGTCGGCCGCGCACAGGCTGGCCGTGGCTTCGGGCTCGATCGCGTCCAGCACGGTGGCGCGGCGCGTCATGCTGCCGGTGTGCCAGTGTTCAAGCTGGCGCCCGGTGATCAGCACCAGGGGGTATTGCGCATCGGGCCGCTCGTTGGCCGGGATGATGTCGGCCGGCACGAAGCGCGCCCGGCCGCCCTCACGCGGGAAGTCTTCGGTGAAGACCACGCTCTGGCCCGGGTCGCCTTCGTTCACGCAGGGGTAGGTCACCGCATGCTCGCGTTCCAGCCGCTCCCAGGTGATGCCGCCGATGCTGGGCATGGTGTGGCGCATCTCGTCGAACACCTCGCTCACGTGGCCATAGTTCCAGCCGCAACCCAAGGCGTTGGCGATCTGCTCGATGATCCACAGGTCTTGCCGCGCATCGCCCGGCAGCGGCACGGCCTGGCGGCCGAGTTGCACCAAGCGGTCGGTGTTGGTGAACGTGCCGGTCTTTTCAGGGAATGCGCTGGCGGGCAGGATCACATCGGCCAGGTAAGCGGTTTCAGTCAAGAAGATGTCTTGCACCACCAGGTGTTCCAGTGCAGCGAGTGACTCACGTGCATGGTTAGCGTCGGGGTCGCTCATGGCCGGGTTTTCGCCCTGCACGTACATGCCGCGGATCTGGCCGTGCTGGATGGCGTGCATCACCTCCACCACCGTCAAACCCACTTGATCATCGAGCGTGCCGGGGGCCAACTTCCAGGCCGCTTCGAAGCGCGCGCGCACAGCGGGCTGGCTCACGTGTTGGTAGTCGGGCAGCATCATCGGGATCAGGCCGGCGTCTGACGCGCCTTGCACATTGTTCTGCCCGCGCAGCGGGTGCAGCCCGGTGCCGGGGCGGCCGATCTGGCCGGTCATCAGCGCCAGAGCGATCAGGCAGCGCGCGTTGTCGGTGCCGTGCACATGCTGGCTGATGCCCATGCCCCACAGGATCATCGACGCCTTGCTGGTGGCGTACAGCCGCGCCACCTCGCGCAAGGTTTGTGCGTCGATGCCGCAGATGGGCGCCATGGCTTCGGGCGTGTAGGCCGCCACGTTCTGGCGCAACTCGTCATAACCGATGGTTCGAGCGGCAATGAAGGCTTCGTCAACCAGGCCTTCGCTGACGATCACGTTCATCAGCGCATTCAGCATCGCCACGTCGGTGTCAGGCTTGAACTGCAAAAAGCGGTGCGCCACGCGGGCCAGGTCACTGCGCCGCGGGTCCATCACGATCAGCTTGGTGCCGGCCTTGGCCGCGTTCTTGATGAAGGTGGCCGCCACCGGGTGGTTCACCACGGGGTTGGCACCGATGATGATCACCACCTCGGCCTGGGTCACGTCCATCACCGGGTTGCTCACCGCGCCCGAGCCAATGCCTTCGAGCAAGGCGACCACCGACGAGGCATGGCACAGCCTGGTGCAATGGTCGACGTTGTTGCTGCCAAAACCGGTGCGAACCAGCTTTTGGAACAGGTAGGCCTCTTCGTTGCTGCCCTTGGCCGAGCCGAAGCCGGCCAGCGCCTTCTTGCCATGCTCGTCACGAATCGCCTTGAGCTTGCCTCCGGCAAATGACAGCGCCTCTTCCCAGGTGGCTTCGCGGAAGACGTCCAGCACGCGGGTGGGATCCATCACGAAGTCGCCGCGCTTGGGCGGCGCATCGGCGCGGCGGATCAGCGGCTGGGTCAGGCGCTGCGGGTGGTGGGCGTAGTCAAAACCATAGCGGCCCTTCACACACAGCCGGCCCTGGTTGGCGGGGCCGTCGCGGCCTTCCACAAACAGAATTTTGTCGTCCTTAACGTTATAGGTGAGCTGGCAGCCAACGCCGCAGAACGGGCACAGCGAATCGACCTGCTTGTCTGGAACGTTGAGCGCCGCGTCGCGCGCCGGCATCAACGCCCCCGTGGGGCAGGCCTGCACGCATTCGCCGCAGGCCACGCAGGTTGAAGCCGCCATGGCGTCATCCATGTCGAACACGATCTTGGCGTGCTCGCCGCGAAAGGCCAGGCCGATGACATCGTTCACCTGCTCGTCGCGGCAAGCGCGCAGGCAGCGCGTGCATTGAATGCAGGCGTCGAGGTTGACGGCGATGGCCGGGTGCGACAGGTCTTGCGCCGGCTGCGCGCGCGCCACGAGGCGCGGTTTGCCCAGGCCGAGCTTCTGTGCCCACACATCCACCTCGTTGTAGCGGGTATAGGCCGTCTCGGGCATGTCGGCTTGCAGCAGTTCCAACACCATCTGCTGCGACTTCAATGCGCGCTCACTGCGCGTCTCAACCTTCATGCCCGCCGTGGGGGTGCGGCAGCACGAAGGCGCCAACGTGCGTTCACCACCAATTTCAACCACGCAGGCGCGGCAGTTGCCCACGCTTTCCAGGCCGTTTTTGTAGCAAAGGCGCGGGATATCCACGCCTTCACGCTGGGCGATTTCAATGATCAGTTCATCCGCCCGGCCCTTCACTTCCACACCGTTGAGCTGGAAGGCGACGATGGGCGCCAGCAGCGCGGCGGCAGGTGTTCTGGCATTCATGGCGCTTCCTTCAAACCAGGGGAAAGTTCATGCGGGAAGTATTTGATGACGCAATCCACCGGGTTGGGCGCCGCCTGGCCCAGGCCGCAAATGGAGGCATCACGCATTACGGCAGACAAGTCAGCCAGCAGCGGCAAATCCCACAGCGGCTTGGCCATCAGGCCCACCGCCTTGGCCGTGCCGTTGCGGCACGGTGTGCATTGGCCGCATGACTCATCGGCAAAGAACTTCATCATGTTGCGCGCGGCGGCCACCGCCGTGTCTTGATCCGACAGCACCATCACCGCGGCCGAGCCGATGAAGCAGCCATAGGGTTGCAAGGTGTCAAAGTCAAGCGGAACGTT
>JAYUHT010000632.1:0-2928 GCA_043766725.1 Burkholderiales bacterium
CCAGCGCATGATCGACAGCCGCAGCCTCAACCCCGACAGCATCATGCCCGCCTACTTTCGTGCCAACGGCCTGAACCAGGTGGGCAGCGCCTGGCGCGGCCAGACCCTGCTGACGGCACAGCAGATCGAAGACGTGGTGGCGTTTCTGTCAACGCTGCGCGAGTGAGTGGTGATGAAACGCCGCGATCTCGTCCTCAGCGCCGCGGCCATGGCCGTGGTGCGCCCGGCCCTGGCCTTGCCCGAAGAACTGGAACGGGTGCTGCGCGAATTTGCCAAAGGCGCGCCGGTGCGCGAAGGTCGGGTGCTGCTGGACATTGCGCCCCTCATCGACAACGGCAATGTCGTGCCGGTCACGGTCAGCGTACAAAGCCCCATGACGGCGGCCGACCATGTGCGCGAGATTGCCATCTTCAACCAGCGCAACCCACAGCGCGACGTGGCGCGGTTCAGCTTGAGCCCGCGCAACGGCGTGGCCAAGGTGTCAACCCGCATCCGCCTGGCCACCAGCCAGCAGTTGCTGGCGGTGGCGCGCATGCAAGACGGCGCTTGCTTCACGCACACGGTGGAAGTCGTGGTCGTGCTGGCCGCGTGCATCGAATAGGCCATGGCCCGCGCCATCATCACCGCCCCCAAGACCGCCAAGCGCGGCGAAGTCATCGAAATCCGCGCGCTGATCGGCCACCCGATGGAAACCGGCTTGCGCGTGGATTCGGTCGGCCAGCAGGTGCCGGCGGATTTGATTCGCCGCTTCACCTGCCATTGGGGCAACGACTTGGTGTTCAGCGCCGAGTTGTACGCCGCCACCGCCGCCAACCCGTATGTGGCGTTTCATGTCGTGGCCACGGCCAGCGCCACGCTGCGCTTGAATTGGGCCGGCGATAAAGGTTTCAATCAAACCGAAACCATCGCCATCGAGGTGACGTGACCTGGCGTGCCTGGGCCGCCCTGGCGCTGGCCGCCTGCTGTGCCGGCGCCGCCGATGGGCCGCGCCGTTCGGGCTTTGATGACATGAGCCCGGCCACCCAGGCCCTGCAGCGCGACGATGCCGCCAACCCCGGCATGCTCGGCGTGCTCGAAGGCCAAGCCTTGTGGGCGCAGCCCGCAGGCACCGCGCAGCGCTCACTGGAAGACCTTCAGGCTGCGCCTTCCGGTATTCGCCCTTCGGGCGGCCGGGCGGGCTCATGCGCCGGCTGCCATGGTGAGCTGGCCGCCAGCATGCGCGGTGTGGCGGCACGCTACCCGGCGTTCGACGACACCGCCCAACGGCCGGTCACCTTGTCACAACGCATTGCGCAGTGCCGCAGCCAGCGCCAGGGTGTGGCCGGCGACGCCGCGGCCAACCTGCTGGCGCTCGAGGCCGCGGTGGCACATGCCTCGCGCGGCCTGCCCGTGGCGCCGCCGCAAGATGAGCGTTTGACCGCTGCGCGCACCGAAGGCGCGACGCTGTTCAAGCAACGTTTGGGGCAACTCGATTTGTCTTGTGCCCACTGCCACGACGAACGCGCCGGGCTGCGCCTGGGCGGCAGCCTGATCCCGCAAGGTCACCCCAATGGTTACCCGATCTACCGCCTGCAATGGCAGTCGCTCGGCGGCCTGCAGCGCCGGCTGCGCAACTGCCTCACCGGCGTGCGCGCTGAAGCCTGGCCGGCTGATGCGCCGCAATGGGTGGCGCTGGAGCTGTACCTGATGCAGCGCGCCGCGGGCATGACGATTGAAACACCTGGCGTTCGGCCTTGAACCGGCCGCGGGCTGGATGAATATCCAGCTTAGACTGGCGCGCCATGCACCGCAGCCCCAACCTAACCGACCCGTTTGCCACATTGAATGAGCAGCAGCTTGCCGCCGTCAACCACCGCGGTGAGCAACCCCTGCTGGTGATCGCCGGCGCCGGCAGCGGCAAGACGCTGACCCTGGCCTGCCGCGTGGCGCGGTTGGTGCTGGACGGCGCCGACCCGCAGCGAATCTTGCTGCTCACCTTTTCGCGCCGCGCTGCGCATGAAATGGCGCGCCGCAGCAGCCAGGTGCTGCGCCAGGCGCTCAAGCTGCCGGCCACCGCGGCGCCGCCGCAACTGGCCTGGGCCGGCACCTTTCACAGCGTGGGCGCACGGCTGTTGCGCGACTGGGCGCCACGCATCGGCTTGAACGAGCGCTTCGCCGTGCTCGACCGCAGCGACGCCGAAGACCTGATGGCCCTGGTGCGACAGGAAGGCGCTTACGCCGAACGCGGCCAGCGCTTCCCGCTCAAGGACACCTGCGTGGCGATCTACTCGCAAACGCTGAACCGGCAGGCCAGCCTGAATGAAACGTTAACCAGCCAGTTTCCGTGGTGTGCGCAATGGGAGCTTGAACTTAAGCAACTCTTCGCGGCTTACACGCAAGCCAAGCAGCGCCAGGGCCTGCTCGACTATGACGACCTGCTGCTGTACTGGTGGCAGGCCTTGGGCGACGCCGCGCTGGCCGGCGCGTGCAGCGCTCGCTTCAGCCACGTGCTGGTGGATGAATACCAAGACACCAACCGCCTGCAAGCGGCCATCGTGCAACGCCTCAAACCCAGCGGCGCCGGGCTGATGGTGGTGGGCGACGATGGCCAGGCCATCTACGCCTTTCGCGGCGCCGAGGTGCGCAACATCCTGGACTTCGCCGGCACCTTCACGCCACCGGCCCGCACCGTCACGCTGGAACGCAACTACCGCAGCACGCAGGCCATTCTCGACGCCTCGAACGCCGTCATTGCGCTGGCCCACGAGCGCCATGCCAAGCAGCTCTGGACGAACACCGCCTCACCGCAACGCCCGGCCCTGGTGCATGTGCTGGACGACGCGGCCCAGGCCACCTGGGTGGCAGAACAGGTGCTTGGCCGGCGCGAGGAAGGCCTGGCGCTGAAAGACCAGGCGGTGCTGTTTCGCACCGGCAGCCACAGCGCCGCGC
>JAYUHT010000633.1:0-7765 GCA_043766725.1 Burkholderiales bacterium
CTGGCACGCAAGATTCAAGAGGTGACCGAGCCGATCCAGCCGATCATCGACATCGTGACCACGCCGCTGCCGGTGTTGTCTGACCTGGGCCTGGAAATCACCCTGCTCGACATTGCCCAGGCCACCGGCTTGGTGAGTGCGGGCTTCGTGTCGGCCATCGAAGCCATTGCCGATGTCATCACGGTCATCAACTCCTTCGAGATCCCGGAAGACGGCTCGCTGCTGGTGCCGTTCGGCGACTTCACCGTCTTCAACCGCAGCAATCCGCTGTTCGGCAGCCTGAGCACGGCGTTGGGCGGCTTTGACCTGGGCTCGGGCGATTTCAACCTCAGCGGCATGGCCGCCGCGCTGCGCACCCCCCAGTTCCAGGCCTTGCTTGCGAACCTGCCCGGTGGCCTGGCTGATGTGGTGGAGTTTGCGGGTGGCGTGGCCGGCGACGTGCTTGCCGGCCTGGCCGCAGGCAGCGGCGCGGGCGCCGAAAAGAGTGCCTTCTCGTTCCCGGTGATTGAAGACCCGTCGCAGGTGTTCGGCATGCTCATGGGCACGCCGGCCGTGCTCGTTCAATACGACATGGCGCCGCTGAACTTCAAGGCCGAGTTCTCGGCCTTCTTCTCCATCTTCGGGCCGCTGGGCCTTTCCATCAACCTTGAAGCCGCGCTCAATATCGACTTCGCCTTCGGCTACGACACCAAGGGCTTCTCGGACTTTGCCGCTAGCGGCTTCAAGAACCCGCTGCTGCTGGCCAACGGCCTGTTCATCAACGACGACCCCACGCCCAGTGACCCCAGCGACGGCGCCGACCCGGCCGAACTCACCTTCACCGGTGGCCTGTGGGCCGCGGCCGAACTGAACCTGGGCATTGCGCGTGCCGGCGTGGGCGGCGGCATCTTCATCCAGGTTGATTTCAACCTGTTCGACAACGACCATGACGGCCGCGTGCGGCTCGATGAACTGGTGGGCAACTTCCTCAACCAGCTCAAGGCGCCAAATGTGGCCGAGCGCTTCCTGGCGCCGCTGGCGGTGTTCGACGTGACGGGCAAGATCACGGCCGAATTGTTCGCCTTCCTGAAGATCGACTTCGGTTTCTTCGAACTCAACAAAAAGTTCAATATCACCCCGCCGGTCACGCTGGTGGACTTCACGGTGGACTTCTTCCGCCCGCCCATCCTGGCCAGCGAACTGGACAACGGCGACCTGATCATCAACATCGGCGACTTCTCGGCCCAGCGCAAGTTGGGGGACCTGAGCGACTTTGGCGAACACATCTTCATTGAAGACGTCCTGGGCAGCCCGGGCAAGGTTAACGTTTGGTCGGATAACTTGGGCAGCGATGCCACGGTGAAGCAGACCTACAGCGTCAGCGGCAAGATCATCGGCTTGGGCGGCGATGGCGACGACACCATCGACCTTTCGGGCGTGCTTTCCGGTATCCGCTACGAACTCGAAGGCGGCGTGGGCGCTGACATCCTGAAGGGCAGCGGCGGCGGCGGCGTGATGCGCGGCGGCGTGGGTGACGACAAGCTCACCGGCGGCGCCGGCATGGACCTGATCTTCGGCAACGAAGGCGGCGACACCATTCACGGCGGCGCTGGCGCCGACATCGTGCTGGGTGATGGCGGCACGGTGTCAGAAGGCTTTGAACTGGCCAACCGCCACGGCTTTGTGCGCGGCTTGATGACACTCACCGACGGCGCCGACACGATCTTCGGCGACGCGGGCGACGACATCTTGGTTGGCAATGGCGGCATCGACACCATCGACGGGGGCGCTGACAAAGACCTGATCCTGGGCGACGCTGGCCTGCTCACCTTCAACAGCCCGGGCGTGCCGAGTGAAACCGATGGTGGCTCGGCTGGCTTTGGCGACATCCTGAGCGGCGGCAGCGAAGACGACGTGATCTACGGCGGCAAGGGCGGCGACACCATCAATGGCGACGCCGGCAACGACACGCTTTATGGCGACTCAGGCAGCGACACCATTCGTGGCGGCTTGGGCAACGACTTCATTTTTGGCGACTTCGGCGTCTTCAAGACCATCGACGGCAAGATCACCCCGATTGCCACCGTGGGCGGCGATGCCGACAAGCTCTACGGCGACGACGGCGACGACGACATCGCTGCGGGCGGTGGTGCTGACTTTGTTGACGCCGGCATCGGCGCCGACTATGTCTGGGGCGGCGTGGGCAGCGACGAGCTGCACGGCGGGGCCGACGACGACCACATCTTCGGCAATTCCGACCCCGACAAGCTGTTCGGCGACGCCGGCAACGATTACCTCGAAGGCGGGCACGGCAACGACATCGTCAAGGGCGGCATCGGGATTGATTTGCTGGTGGCCGGTTACGGCAGCGACACGCTCGACGGCGAAGGCGGCAGCGACACCTACCGCATCACCGCGCGCGGTGGCATCACCACCGAGCTGAGCACGGCCTACGACAGCGGCGGCGTTGCCGACGTTGACGTGATGGTGCTGGTGGGCACGTCGCAGAAAGACACCGTGCTGCTGCGCGCCATGGCCGACTTCTATTTCCCCACGAAGGAAAAGCTGATCGGCTCGGGCCCGGACGATGGCCTGACCGACAAGATCTTCGATTCGAAAGAGCCCGACAAGCTGCGCGCCGTGTTGCAGGCGCTGGAAGATTCCTACGGCCCGCACGACATTCCGGCCGGCCTGGTTTCGCAGCTGATTGACCTCTACGTGGCCAACATACAAAGCCCGATGGACGACACCAAGGGCGTGCTCAAGGCGATCAAGACCAACCACGTGGCACCGGCCGCGGGCTCGACCTCGCCCACTTTGGTGGCGCTGGAAACGCTGGTCATCAACATCCTCAATTCAGACACGCGCAGCAAGCTGGATGAAATCGAGAAGGCCATCACCAAGGCCTATGGCGACAACAACATTCCGGCCTCGATGTTCGGCGACATCGACGACGCCTGGGACGGCTACACCGGCGCCTTGCTGGGCCAGCTTGAAGGCGCCATCTCGGCTGCGTACAAGACCGAAACACAGGTGCTGGGCAGCAGTACCGACACCGCCTTCGTGGCCTTGATCAACAACGGCGGCGCGAACGTCGAGCGCTTCAACTACCGCAACATGGAAGGGCTGGTCGTCAACACGCTCGATGGCGATGACCTGGTGGTGCTTGACGACGTGATCGCCACCACCACCATCAACCTGGGCCTGGGTGCCGACAAGGCGCAAATCGGCCAGGTGTTCCGCAGCGAACGCGTCAAGGACATGGCCGGCCAACTCATCACCGGCATCACCGCCGAAGACGTGTTCACTTCGCTGGAAATCACCCGCGGCTGGCTTTCCAACGGCGTCAGCCGGGCCACCACCATCAACGGCGGCGACAACAACGACGAGTTCACGGTGTTCCGCAACGTGGCGGTGTTGAACCTGAACGGCGGCGATGGCGATGACCTGTTCACCGTGCGCGCCTTCGCCTTGAAGGGCAGCAGCGACAGTGAACGCGCGCGCACCGACATGAAGGGCGACGGCGGCGCCGACACCATTCTGTACGTGGTGAACGCGCCGGTGGGCATCGACGGCGGCGACGGCTTCGACACCGTGCGCATCGTCGGCACCGAGTTCGCTGATGACTTCATGGTCACCGATGGCGGCGTGTTTGGCGCCGGCCTGAACGTGTCATTCGTTAACATTGAAAAGCTCGTGGCCGATGGCGCCGAGGGCGACGACCGCTTCTTCATCCAGTCCACCGGGCTCGATGTGGTGACCGAAATCGACGGCGGCCTGGGCAGCGACAGCTTCTTCGTCGGCGGCAACCCCTCGCGCGCGCCGGTGGCAGTGGTGAGCAACGACTTCCGCGGCCACAGCGCCATCATCCTGCACAGCGTGGAAAGCGGCGATACGGCCTGGGCCAACCTGCCGGTTGAAGGCCTTTCGGCCAACGTGGGCGACAACGACGAAGACTTCGTCATCGTCAAGGAAAGCGGCGGCAGCTCGCGTGTGGTGGAAGGCGCCACCAGCGGTGGCCTGGGCTGGGAATTCGACGGCTACGGCATCCGCCTCACCCGCGCCCCGGGCTCTGGCCAGGAAGCGCGCATCACCGTGGTGCTGGCCGCGCCTTCGCCCGAAGACGAAGCCAAGGGCTACAAGGAGCTGGAGTTCTACAACCCCTCCACCAGCCTGAATGGCGCCTTGGGCGCACCGCTGGGCTTCAACCCGCTCACCGGCGCGGCCCTCACGCCCACCCTGGTGTTCAACGCTGGCAACTGGAACGTGACCCAGTACGTGCGCTTCCGCGCGGCCGACGATGCCGCCAGCGAAGGCAAGCGTTTCGTCTTCGTCAACCACACGCTGCAAAACAGCACCGATGCCGATTACCGCGCCTCGGAAATGTTGAGCGTGAAGGTGTTGATGGAAGACGATGATCAAGACGGCGTGATCGTCACGCCCAGCGGCCGCGGCAACGTGGTGCTGGAAGACGGCTTCACCGACACCTTCACGGTGCGCCTGAACAAGGCGCCGCTGGATGGCGCCACCACGGCCGATGTGAGCATTGCGCTGACTGCGGCCAATGGGCAGGTCACCTTGTCCACCAGCACGCTCACCTTCAGCGCCAACGCAGCGGATGCGAACGCCTGGAACAAGGAACAAACCGTCACCATCACCGCCAACGGCGACGCCGTGGTGGAAGGCTTCCACACCGACTTCATTCGCTATGTGGTGACCAGCGCTGATGTCTCCACCACCCCGTTCCGCGCCCTGGGGCCGATTGACGGCGACTTCGACCTTTTGGGCGTGCAGGCCAGCATTCCGGCTGACAAACCCACCTCGTACCTGCTGCTGCCGCACAAGCCCGATACCACGCAGCCCGTGGTGGTGAAAGTGGGCGGCCTGCAACTGCCCGATGGCTCGATTCCGTTGGCCGTGGGCAACCCGCTCAGCGGCCCGAAGCGCTTTGACATCGCCGGCAACACGCTGACCTTCCTCACGGTTGATGGCACGCAACAGGTGCGCACCGGTTCCGTCACCGCCAGCTACTTCTACAAGGAGCCCGGTTACAGCGGCACTTCAGTGCGTGACAGCGCCGTGGACCTCTACGACGAAGACACGGCGATGGTCATCATCGACACCGTGGATTCAACGGGCGATGACGATGGCTCGGTGAACGTGATCGAAGGCTCGGGCGGGCCGGATCAATACCGCATCCGCCTGTCGCGTGCGCCCGATTCAACCAAGCCGGTGACGGTGGTGATCGACAGCGTGGACACGCGCGCCACCTATGGCCGCACGGCCAACTTCGTGACGCAGGTGAACGTGGGCCCCGCTGGCGAGGCCGATAGCGACGACACCAAGACCAGATTGGTGTTCACGAACCTGAACTGGAATGCCCCGCAACTGGTGAGCGTGAGTGCGATTGACGACGGCTTCAAAGACGGCAACGACACACAAGTGTTCGCGCCCGATCTGCAAACCGTGAACAAGATTCGCGGCCCGCTCATCATTGAAGGCGCCGCCGGTGCTGGCTCGCTGAGCCTGCCGCGGCCGCTGATGCTGCCGTGGGAGCTGAGCATCCTGCCGCCCGATGGCGAAGTGCAAGCCTTCACCGCCGGCAGCGGCGCCGGTGCCATCGAAACCATGCGTGTGCTGGCCAGCGACCTGGCCGGTGTGATCAACCGCCTGAAGCTCGAAGATTCCACCTTCGAAACGCTCGAAGACCTGGAAGACCTGACGCTCGAGTTGAGCCAGGGCCCGGGTACGGGCGTGGTGCTGAATGCGCAGCGCCCGCAAGACAAGTTCGACCGCTTCTGGCTGATCCTCAGCGCCATTCCGGTGCCCGGGTCGCCTACGCTGGTTGAACTGAAGCTGCAAAACCCCAGCGTGGTGGATCCGAGTTCGCCTGGCGTCACCGCGCCGGGGCTGGCCTCGGCCGTTGACCCCACTTTGCGCACCACCTTCGCCATCACCCAGCTCAGCGACAACTTCTTTGCCGATGAGCGCGAGCAGGTGGATTACCTGTTCATTTACGACAGCGACAGCGTGGGCAAAGACAGCGGGCGCCTGACTTCGGCAGACGGCGCGGTGCAGTCCTTCGCATCGGGCGGCATCGCGGGCCCGGACGCGATGGTGGTTGAATCGGCTGCGCTCGACGCCGTGCGCCGCCTGCTCATCCAGAACGAAAACAACCCCGCCGCCACGCTCATCGGCAAACGCCTGGAAATCACGACGGACGACGACAACACCCCCGGCAACGGCATTGGCCGGGCGTGGCTCATCGCCGGCATCACGCCCCCCGTGACAGGCAGTTCGTTCAGCACGCTCACGCTCACCCGCGTGGCGGGCAGCGGCAGCGCAGACCCCAACGAGCGCAGCGAATTCCGCATTGCCGGCGGCGACACGCATGGCCGCATCACCGGCTTTGGCATGGGCTTGAACACGCTGTTCAACGGCCGCCCGCAACCCGGCGGCATCAGCTACGGCGACATTGAAGTGGTGGACGTGAGCCTGGGCCGCGGCGACGACACCGTGGTGGTGGACTACGCCAGCAACGCCGAAGACCACACCACCAAGCGTTCCGCTGACTTCTTCACCCTGACCACGCTGGACACCGGTGCCGGCGACGACACCGTGACCATCCGGCTGCAAGCCGGCGAAGACGGTGACTTCTCGGCCAACCTGAACACCGGCAACGACAACGCCGATGGCAGCGGCTCCACCGTGCCGGTGGTGCTGTTCGGCTGGGACGGCAACGACACGCTCAAGGGCGGCGACGCCAACGACATCATCTTCGGTGACCGCGGCCGCGTGGACTATGTGCAAACGGTGCTGACCGACACCGACAAGAACCCCTTCACGCCCAAGCTGCCGATCAACGAGATCGTCACCCGCCTGGGCCACACTGTAGACGCCAACCCGGTGAACCCGCATGTCACCGGTTCCACGCTCACGTCGCTGAGCGACAGCGTGAACGCCTTGCCGGGCGACAACGCCTTGGTGGGTTTGAGCGTGCAAGCCATTTCGCCCAAGGGCAAGGTGCAGTTCCGCACCATCGTGGCCAACGATGCGCACACCATCACGATTGACCGGCCGTGGGACGCGCAGCCGGTCTTTTCAAACGTTAACCCGGACAAGAACTACTACTACCGCTACTCGGCGCGGCCCGATGACCAGACCGACGGCGTCTTGCGCGGCGCGCGGCTGGTGGTGTCGGTGGACGAAAGCGTGGGTGGTGCTGACCAGATCGACGGCAACGGCGGTGCCGACATCCTGATCGGCGGCGCGGCCGGCGACACCATTCGTGCTGGCGCTGGCGACGATATCGTGGCGGGTGATTCAGCCCGGCTGGACTACCTGGCCGACGCGCTGAACGACAGTCTCACGCGGCTCAGCCTGGTGCAGTCCACGGCGCTGGGTGTGGGCGCCATTGACACGCTGTCGGGCAACGCCGGCAAAGACCTGCTCATCGGCGGCGCGCTGGGCGACACGATGTATGGCGATGACGCTAGCGCATTGGCCGGCGCGCTGGACGGCGCTGACGCCCTGATCGGCGATGGCGGCGAAGTCACTTACGCGCTGGGCGTGCTCACCAAGTTGCGCAGCACCGATGTGGGCAACATCACAGGCGGCAACGACACCCTCAGCGGCAATGCGGGTGGCGACTTCATGCTGGGCGGTGTGGGTGGTGACACCTTGTATGGCGACCGTTCTGCGCCGACGGCCGCGACCATCCTCAACGATGGCAGCGACGTGATGCTGGGCGACAACGGCACGCTGGACTTCAACGTCCTGGAAGGCT
>JAYUHT010000634.1:0-2924 GCA_043766725.1 Burkholderiales bacterium
AAACATCAGCGGCGCTTCGAAGCCGAGCACGCGCTCATCGTTGGCGCTGTAGCGCACCACCGCGGCATTGCCGCCGAGTTGTTCCAGCGGCGTGGTGCCTGCCGAACGGTAGGGCAGGTTGACCAGGCCAGGCAGGCTGGAGGCGCGCACCACGCCGTTAGGGTCGATGACGACGATGCGCTCGAAGCTGCCCGTTTTCATCATTTCCTGCACCGCCACGTCAACCACTTCCCATTCTTCACCCAACGCCGCCTGGGCGTTTTGGCGCGCGATGAAGCGCGCCAGCGCGGCGCCGTTGTCGATGGCCTGGCCCATCATGGCGGCGTATTGGCGCTGGGTGATCACGGCGGCCGTCAAGCCCATCACCACCGCCACCACCGCCGCCATGGCCAGCGCCCACTTCACGCGCAAGGGCACGCGGCGCGACTGGCTGCGCGCGCGCGCCGCTTCATCCAGCTCGGTGACCACCTTGCCCAGTGCCGCGGCCAGCTCCTTGCCCGACTGATAACGCTGCGCCGGCGTCTTGGCCAGGCAGCGGTCGACCACGCGGCGCAACGACGCCGGTGTGTCGGGGCGCAACAGCGCCAGCGCCGGTGGTTCTTCGCCGGCGATGCGCGTGGCCAGCGCGACCAGGTTCTCGCCACGGAACGGGCGCTCGCCGGTGAGCATTTGGTACAGCACGATGCCGGTGGAAAACAGGTCGGAGCGGCCATCGAGCCTGTCGCCGCGCGTTTGCTCGGGTGACATGTACTGCGGCGTGCCCAGCACCGCACCCACCTGGGTGTGCTGGTGGGCGTTCTCGGCCATGTGCGCAATGCCGAAATCGGTGACCTTGATGCTCTGGCCGTCGCGCAGCACCATGATGTTGCCGGGCTTGATGTCGCGGTGCACGATGCCGTGCGCATGGGCATAGTCCAGCGCATCGGCCAGTTGCCGGGCGATGGCCGCGGCCTGGCGAAACGGCATCTGGCGCGAACGCTCCATCACGTCGAACAACGGCACGCCGTCGATCAGTTCCATGGCCATGTACGGCCGGCCCTCGATCTCGCCCACGTCATGCACGATCACGATGTTGGGGTGCGACAAACCACCCGCTGCACGCGACTCCTGCAAGAAGCGCGCATGGCATTCACCCTCTTGCGCCAGCGCGGCATGCAGGAATTTGATCGCCACGTCGCGCCCGATCTGCGGGTCGTGCGCGCGGTACACCGTGGCCATGCCGCCGCGCCCCAGGCGCGACAAGATCTGGTAGCGGCCCACCTGGCGCATCACGGCTTCGCCGCTGCCGCCGGCCTGGGCCGGCGTGAAGGCGCCGGAATATTGCAAGCCCGTGGGCAGGCCAGGAATGGTGGCCGGGAAGGCCTGCGCGGCGGGCGTGTGCGCCGCCACGATGGTGGTCGCTGCGGGCAGGGTGGGTGCAGGGTCGGCGGTGTAGCCGGGTGGCCGGCGCAGGTTTGCCGCGCCCGCCGCGCCGCCCGGCAGTGCCGCATCGGCCGCGGGTGTGCGCTCAGCGTGCCGCGACAACGCCGTGTGGCCGCTGTGCACCTGAGTCGTCATGGCTGCAACGTCGGTTGGGCAACGCATGCTCGAAGTGAAGACATGTGCATGGGGTCAATGCTGGCACAAACCAGGCTGTTTGCAGCATGCCTGCTACACCGGCGCGCGTCACCACCTAGAAACCACCGCTGGCGTGAGGGCGGGTTACCTAAGTCACGCATCGATCCGCCGCGCCGTGCTTATTCTTCACCGCACCGCGTTGCCGGAGCCATCGTGCTGCACCACCCCTCTCGCGCTGCCGTACACAAGCCCGTCAATGTGCAGCGGCGCCGCTGCAGCGCCGCATTGGTGCTGGGCTTGCTGCAGGCTTGCGCGAAGCCGCCGCCGCCAGCCACGCCCACAAGCGTGAGCGGCAACCTCGTGGCAGCGGCCACGCTCAACCCCAGCGTGACGCAGCGGCCTTCGCCCTTGCGTCTGCGCGTGTATGAATTGAAGTCCGACACCGCCTTCAAACAAGCCGACTTCATGGCCCTGTATCAGGCTGACCAGGCCACGCTGGGCGCCGAGTTGGTGGCGCGCGATGAACTCACCGTGCAGCCCGGCGAGAGCCGCGTCTATGCGCGCACGCTCGCTGCCGAGACCCGCTTCCTGGGCGTGTTGGCCGCCTACCGCGACCTGGAGCACGCCGTGTGGCGCAGCGTGGTGGCGGTGGTGCCCGCGCGGGCGCAGCAGTTCCACATCCATGCAGACACTCTGGCGGTCACCGCCCGGGTGCAGCCCTAAGCATTGCGACATGGCCTTACAGCATCGCGTCATCTGGTCGCAGGGCCTGTTCCTGCAACCCCACCACTTTCAGCAACAGGCCCGCTTCACCGAGGCCTGGGCTGATGCGCGCGTGCGCGCCGGCCAGCCGCATGCCTGGGGGTTTGACGAGGTCGTGCTCGACGAAGCCCAGCTTGCCCTGGGCCGCCTGGCCTTGCTGCGCGCGCGCGGCGTGCTGCCCGATGGCACGCCGTTTTCGACGCCCGATGTCGATGCGCTGCCCAGTGCGCTGAACGTCGCCCCCGACATGGTCAATGAACTGGTCTGCCTGGCCTTGCCGCTGGCGCGCCAGGGCGTCACCGAAGTCGATTTCGGTGGCGAGGCGGGCGACCCGCTGTGCCGCTACCGCGTGGTCGAGGCCGCGTTGCGCGACCAGGCGAATGCGGCCGACGACCCCGAGCCCGTGCAGCTTGGCGCACCGCGCCTGGCCTTGCTGCGCCAGCGCGACGGCGGCGACGCCTTCGCCTGCCTGGGCGTGGCGCGCGTGGTGGAGCGCCGTGGCGACGGCCAACTGGTGCTCGACCGCGCCTACCTCGCGCCGCAAACGCGCATCAGCGCCAGCGGCCAGCTTAGCGCCACGGCGGCGCTGCTGCATGGCCTGGTGC
>JAYUHT010000635.1:0-7756 GCA_043766725.1 Burkholderiales bacterium
GCCCGACATGAGCGGCCTGCGGTGCTGAGCCGGCTGCGCGCCGACCCGCCCACGGCCAGCATCCCGGTGATCGCGATCAGTGCCGACGCGTTGCCGGAGCAGGTTCGCCTGGCGCGTGAAGCCGGTTGCGTGGACTACTGGACCAAGCCGGTCGACTTCAAACGCATCGGCGCTGAACTGGCGCGGCGCTTTCCCGCTGCGGCGTAGCGCGCACGAGCCAGGCGCTGTGCGAGCCGGGTAGTGGCCGCGCCCGCGGCTGTCGAAGTCCGAATGCCTCTGGACTTCGGCGGCCGGACGGGCTCACTTCACGACGCCCAAGGTTGCGCTCCTGCTCACGCCGTTGGCCGTGGCCGTGATCGTCACGCCCGTGCTGGCCTTGAGCCGCGAAGTCTTGATGGTGAACGTGGCGCTGGTGAAGCCCGCCGCAACCTGCACGCTGGCCGGCACGCTGGCCACGCGTGGGTTGCTGCTGCTCAGCGCCACCACCACGCCGGAGGCGGTCGACACGGCGACCGTGCCGATCGTGGTCAGGCCGCCCTTGATGGTCGATGGGTCAAAGCCGACGAACGAGGGTGTCGCGAGGGCCGGCTTGGCTGTGATCGTGATCGGCGCTGAGGTGGGCGCGCCGCCCAGGTTGTCGCTCACCGTCGGCGTGGCTGTGTAGTTGCCCGCGGTGGTATAGCCCGCGTCAAAGGTGTGGGTCGGGTTGGCCTCGAGCGAGGTTCTGCCATCACCGAAGCGCCACCGATAGCTGACGATCGTGCCGTCCGGGTCGTTCGAGCCGGCCGAACTGAAGGCCACGGTCAGCGGCGATGGGCCCATCGTCGCGGTCGTGGCAGCCGCCGCTGCCACGGGCGGAAGATTCGCCATGCTCGCCTGCGTGTAGTGATACACGGTCCATGGCGATTCGCCGACCACGAACAGGCCGCTGTCGCTGCCCAGCTTCAGGCCCAGGCCGCGCACCGAATTGAACGTGGCTGCGGACCAGACCTGGGCGCCAGCGGGCGTGTACTTGAGGGTCACCGTCCTCAGGTAGCTGAGTTCGCCCGAGGTCGGCCCGGGGCCGCCTTGGCCGGTGATGTAGATCGCGTCGTCAGGCCCCACGACCATGGCGTACGGAATCTCGTCGTTGGTGTGCTGGTCGTAGCGGCGCGACCACAGCAGGCCACCGTTCGCATCAAGCTTGATCGTCATCCAGTCGAGGTAGCCGCTGCCTGCCGCGCCGGCAACGATGGCGTTGCCCTGGGAGTCCACCGCCACGCGCCAGCCCCAGGGGTCCACGCTGTACGTCTTGCGCCAAAGTTCATTGAAGTTCTTGTCATGGTGACGACGTCGTTGGTGGTGTTGCCGCTGGCGTTGGTCAGCAAGGCACGGCCGAGCACGTAGACGTTTGATCAGCATCGTCAACGCCAAGGGGTCAGTGCCTGCGACGTAGGCGTTGTTGCCCCGATCCAGGGCGATCATCTTGCCGTAGGTGTTGGGCGTGGTTTGCGTCCAATCGGGCGTCGCCTGCGCCAGCGCGGCGGTGGGCAAGAGCACGGCCATGGCCACAGCCAGGCCCAGACGTTTCAATGTTTTGAACAAGTCATTCACTTTGACCTCTGCAACCAGCGTGATGGCCGCACTGACCTGAACGTTCAACGCCGTCATCGCAGTCGCCAATGGCTTGGTTCGTTTCGGGTCTTGCACCGCCTGCCACGACCGTACTCCTTCGCCGCCCCTTGCCTGGCTGGCGTCGGGCTATATCACGGCAACCCTTGCAGCAGCGCAAGTTGCGATGCCGGCGGGGCCATGAAACAGAGCGGGTCAGGCGTGGCGGGATACACCGGCCACGTGAACGAGCGTTGCCGGGCAGCGATGTGACGGGTGCGCAGCAAGCGCTGTTGGGCACGTCGCCGGCATGTGCCCGCATGAATGCTGGCCTGTCCCCCTTCCCTACAATTCCGCCATGCTGCGACAACGCACCTTGAAAGCCATCACCCGCGCCGTGGGCGTGGGCGTGCACAGCGGCCACAAGGTGGAGCTCACCTTGCGCCCCGCACCGCCCGATCACGGCATCGTCTTTCGCCGCGTTGACCTGGCCGAGCCGGTGAGCATGCCGGCCCTGGCGGGCTGGGTGTGCGACACGCGCATGGCCACCACCTTGTCGCCCATGGGCCGCAGCGACGGACCGCGCGTGGCCACCATCGAGCACCTGATGTCGGCCTGCGCCGGCCTGGGGCTGGACAACCTGCTGATCGACATCACGGCTGATGAAGTGCCCATCCTCGACGGCTCGGCGGCGAGCTTCGTGTTCCTGCTGCAAAGCGCAGGCATCGCCTTGCAAGACGCCCCCAAACGTTTCATTCGAGTCACGCGCACGGTGGCCGTGCACCTGGGCGAAGGCGCGCAAAAGCTATGGGCACGGCTGGAGCCGTATGAGGGCTACAAGCTCAGTTTTGAGATCGAATTCAGCAACGCCGCCGTGGCCTCAACCGGCCAGCGGGTGGAGTTCGACATGGCCTCGGGCCAGTACAAGCGCGACATTGCGCGCGCGCGCACCTTTGGCTTCACGAAGGATGTGGAACTGATGCGTTCGCGCGGCCTGGGGCTGGGCGGCAGCATGGACAACGCCATCGTGGTGGGCGACAGTCGCGTGCTGAATGCCGGCGGACTGCGCTATGACGATGAATTCGCCAAGCACAAGATCCTCGACGCCATGGGCGACCTGGCCACCGCCGGGCGCCCGCTGCTGGCCAGCTACGTGGCCTACAAGAGCGGGCATGCGTTGAACAACCAACTGGTGCGTGCACTGCTGGCCGACACTTCGGCCTGGGAAGAGGTGACGTTCAACGACGCGGCGCAAGCGCCCAAGGGCTTGGCTGAATTGGCGCCGGCCTGGTAGCGGCGCGTGGCCCGCATCACGCACATCGCCCGCAACGCCCATCTCACCCCATGCTGATTTTTCGCCTCGTCTTCGGCCTGCTGCTGCTGGCTGCGCTGCTGTGCTTTGCGCTGTACATCGGCACGCGCCAGCCGGTGTGGCGCCAGCGCGGGCTGGTGATCGTGAAGTGGGCGGTGCTGGCGGGGCTGGGGTTCTTCGGCGTCATCATCCTGGAGCGCATGGCGGTGCTGCTGTAGATCCTCTCGGTGCGCCAGGTGGTCATGGCGCGGGCGCGGCTTGCAGCAGGGCTCGGGCGTCATCAAGGTCGCGCGTGTTGGCCGTGGGCGCGAACTGTTGCAGCAGCCCTTGCAGCAGGGGCTCGATGTCATTGGCTTGCGCGCCGTGGCGCCACAGCCTGGCCAGCCCGTTGGCCACGCGCAGTTCCATCACCAGGGCCGACTGGCCTTGTGCCACCACGCGGGCCTGCGCAAAACTGGCTTCGGCCTCGGTGCTGCGGCCCTGCTGGCTTAACAGCTCGCCGCGCACGATCAAGGCATAAGCGTGCCAACCCAGTTCCTGGCGCTCAATCAATTCACGCAGGCTGCGTTCGACCAGGATCAGGCCCGCGCCAACGTCGCCCACGGCGGCGCAACCATCGGCGGCAATCGCCCGCAGCAGCGACACGCGCAGCCGCGTGCCGGTTGACTCGAAGCGCTCAACGCCGGCGGCCAACTGGGCGGGTGCGCCGCGGTCGCCATCCAGCCACGCCGCCGCCCAGGCGCTCAGCACGGTGAACAGCCCTTCGTACTGCGCCAGTGAAAGCCGCCGGCACACGGCAAGGCCCTCTTCAGCAAGGGCCCGCATGCGCTGCGGCGCGCGCGCAAACACACAGGTCGCGCAGGCTGAATAGCGGCCAATGATCTGGCTTGCTGCGTGGTCGCATGCGCGGATTTGCTGCTCAAGCAAGTCGAGTTGCTCAAACGCCAAGGTCGTGTTGCCAAGCAGCAGGTTGGCCGAGACCTGGTGCCCCAGGGCGCAGATGCCGGGGTCGTGGCCGGCGAAGGTGGTGCGGTGATAGGGGCCGTCAACGGCGCGGTAGCGGCGGTAACCGTCCTGCGCCTCGCTCAAGGCCTTGGCAAAGTTGCCGGTATTGATGGCCGTGGTGTAGCCCGCATGCCGTGCCTGGACCATGAAGCGCTCATCACCCGCCTGCTCGGCCAGGCGCAGCGATGATTCGATGTGGGTCTGCGCCTGCTCGAACTTGAGTTGCGCCTCGGCAATGAACCACAGGTTGAAAGTAGCGATGAACGAATCTGACAGGGATCCCACGCTTTCGCACAATTGCAGCGCGCGCTGGTAGTGCGCTTCTGACGCCGGCGAGCCCAAACCCTTGGTCATCATCACCAGCGGCCCCAGGCGCAGTTGCAGGGCCAGCTCGCGGCGCAACAGCGGTGCCGGGTCGGCCGTGCGCTCGGCCAGCGTTCGGGTCAATTCGATGGCCTTGTTCAAGTGCAGCACCGCCTCCACGCTGGCCGAGCGCGCCATGGCCTGGGCGGCAGCGCGCTCCCACTGCGCCACGGCCTCGTCGACGCAGTCGCCTTCGGTGAGGTGGTGCGCCAGCGTTTGCGGTTGAGCCTCGGCCAAGGCCTGGAAGTGCGCCTGCAAGACACGTGCGGCACGTTCATGCGTGCGGGCATGCTCGCCCGCATCGTGCAACTTGGCAGCGGCGTACACACGCGTACTTTCCAGCAGCCGGTACTGGCCTTCGTGTTGCGCATCGAGCATCACCATCGAACGGTCGACCAAGGCGCCGAGAGCCTCGACCACGGCCCATTCATCAAGCTGTTCATCGCCGGCCGTTTTGGCAGCTTGTTCAAGCGCAAAACCGGCACCGAAGACGCCCAGGCGGCGCAATACCCGCTGCTCATTCGGCGCCAGCAAGCCATGGCTCCAATCGAGCGCGGCGCGCAAGGTCTGTTGCCGTTGCGGCGCGCTGCGCGGCCCCTGGCCGAGCAGGCGAAAGCGTTCGGTGAGCCGCTGCTGCAAGCCCTTCAGGCCAAACAGCGGCAAGCGTGCGGCAGCCAGCTTGATGGCCAGGGCCACACCGTCGAGATGCACGCACAGGTCCACCACGCTGGCCAGGTTGTCGGCGTTCAAGCGGAAGTGGCGGTCAGCGGCCTGGGCCTGGTCAACGAACAGTGCCACGGCGCCGTAGGTCAAGGCGTCGTCCACCGAGATGTTGGCTTCTGGCGCGGCCAGGGCGCCCAGGCGGAACTGGCGCTCACCGTCAACCTTGAGCGCTGCCTGTGAAGTGACCAGCAGGCGAATGCCGGGTGCGCCATCGTGCAGGGCTTGGGCCAGAGCGGCCACCGCTTCCAGCAGATGCTCGGCGTTGTCCAGCACCAGCAGCATCGCTTGCGCGGCCAGGGCCTTGACCAGGGCTTGCTGCGGATTGTTGCCCGCCACTGCCACGCCCAGCGCCTGCCCCACGCGGCCCGGCAGCAAGGCGGGGTCTTGCAAGGGTGCGAGCTCCACCCAGGCCGTGACGCCACGGCTCGAGGCGTCATGCGCGGCGGCCAGGGCGAGGGTGGTCTTGCCCATGCCGCCCGCACCCACCACGGTGACCAGGCGGTGTTGCTGCAACAGGCGTTTCAGGGCGGCCAGGTCGTCATCGCGCCCCACCATGCCCACGGTCGGTGTAGGCAGGTTTGCGCTGGATTGGGTTTGCGGCACATGGTTGGGCGTGTCGGCCGGTGTGCGGGCATCACCCAGGGCCAAACGATATCCGCGGCCCGGTACCGTGACGATGGCGCCCGCGCCCAACAGCGCGCGCAGTTTTTCAACCAAGGCCTGCAACGGCTGGATGCCCACTGGCATGCCGGGCCAGACTTGTTCGAGCAGCTCGTGGCGGCTGAGCACCTGCCCATCGCGCAGCATGAGCACGCGCAACAGATCGAATTCCAGGTTGTCCAGCGCCAGTGTCTGGTTGTCCAGGCGCGCTGTGCGCGAGGGCAGGTCCAGCGTCAACGGCCCGGCGCGCAGCCCCTGCACCGCTTCGGCATGCACTTGCACGGTGGCGGGTGCAGAAAAGACCAACTGATACACCCGAAGGGGCTGGCTGATGTTCTTGACCGCCTGTTCGCCCAAGTCGATGAAGCTGCACGCCACGCGCCGCGCCACGATGTCGAGCACCGCCTGCGACACGGCCACGCCGTCGGGTTCGGCCAGGGTTTGCAGGCGCGCGGCGATGTTCACGCCATCGCCATAAATGCTGCCGTCGCGCTTCTCGATCACATCACCCACGTGCACGCCCACGCGAAAGCGCAGACGGCGTTCGGCGTCGCTGCCAGCCGCCTGGGCCAACAACCGCGCCTGGGTGGCCAGGGCGGCTTGCACCGCCGCGGTGGCGGTGCCGAATGCGGCCAATATCGAATCGCCCGCCATGTCCACCACGCGGCCATCGTGGGCCGCTACGGCAGCGCGAAAGACTTCGCGGGCGACATCGAGCGCAGCCACCGTGCCGTGATCATCGAGGGCAATCAGGCGCGAGTAGCCCACCGCGTCGGCCGCCAGAACCGCCAGCAGCCGCGTGTGCACCGGGTTTTGCGGATCGTCCATTTCACGCTCTTGGCGAACAAGCTCAGTTAAACAGCTCAGCCGCCAGAAAAGTGAGCGAGCGCCCCAGCGCCGCCGCCGCGCTGGGCGCGTGGTACATGCCGCGGGCCCAGCAGTTGAAGCCGTGGTCGGCGTCGTAGGGGTACAGGTGGGCCACCTTGCCTTGCATGGCGGCGCGCACCTGGTTCACCGCTTCGCTCGGAATGTGGGCGTCGCGCTTGGCATAGTGGAACATCACCGGGCATTTGATCTGCGCGGCGCGTTCGAGCTGGCCCTGGATGCCGTCGCCGTAGTAGCACACGGCGGCGTTGATGTCGGTCGTGGCCGCGGCCAGGTAGGCCAGGCGCCCACCCATGCAGTAGCCGAGGGCGCCAATCTTTTGCCCCGCCACTTCGGGCCGCGCGCGCAGGGCGGTGGCATGGTGGGCCACGTCGCGCAGCAGCGCGGCGGGGTCGGCGTTGGTGGCCAGGGCGCGGGCGCGTTGCATGTCTTCGCCGTCGTAGCCCAGTTCCACACGGCGTTGCTGCTGCCAGAAGACATCGGGCGCCAGCACCACGAAGCCGGCCAGGGCGTACTGCTCGGCCACCGCGCGGATGTGCTCGTTCACGCCGAAGATTTCCTGGTACAGCACCAGCCCCGGGCCGCTGCCGCCGGGAGGCAGGGCGAGGTAGGCGTCATAACTGCCGGCTGCGCCGGACAAGGTGATCCACGAGGCAACAACAGGGGCTGGCATGGGCACTGTCAAGAAGGCTGAGGGGTGACGAAATTTACTACCGCGCCAAGGGTTGACCTTGGTGCGCACATGACTCATGGTTTCCACGGCCCCTAAAAGCTACCTAGACGGCAGAGGCTTTGCGCGTTGACGCGACAGGTTCACATGTCGATGATGGCTGTGCCCTGTACGGCAGGCATTCACAACTTGAGGAGCTTGACTATGGAACGAACGATAGTGAGTCGGGTATGCGTTTGGGCGGCGGCGTGCGGCCTGGTGCTGGCGGCTGGCGCCTCTTGGGCGGCAGACCCGCAACAGCTCAAAGCGAGGCCCAGATGGGCGGTGGAAGTGGCGCGCGATGTCTCCAAGCCACTGAGCAGCATGAGCGTTGCGGCGCAGAAAAGGCCGAGCTGGATGGTGCCCTCGGAAGACGGCACGGTCGACATCCGGCCCGAGCGCACGCCGCCCATGGTGGACAAGCTTGGCAGCCCGCTGCGTGGCGACGCCGCCTTGCAAGGCGACGTGGCCCAAGCTGCGGCATCGGTGGGCGCGCCGTTGGCCAACTT
>JAYUHT010000636.1:0-2918 GCA_043766725.1 Burkholderiales bacterium
AAGAACCCAGAAGAGGTGAGCACGCTGGTGCTGCTGCAAGCGATCAGAGAGAAGGTGAGCGTGCCGCTGATCGCGGCCGGCGGCATCGTCAATGGCCGCGGCATGGCCTCCGCGTTTGCGCTGGGCGCCGAAGGCATTCAAATGGGCACGCGCTTCGTGGCCAGCGCCGAAAGCCCGGTGCATGCGGCGTACAAGAACGCCATCATCGCCGCCGATGCCACCGGCACCTATGTGTTGAACAAGTCTTCCACGCCGTGCATTCGGGCGCTGAAGACGGATTTCAGCCGAGCCATTCACGCCGCGGGTGTGATGGCGCCAGACACTTTCAAAGGCATCCGCCAGGTCTACTTTGAAGGCGAGATGAACGCCGCGCCGGCGCTGGCCGGGCAGTCGGCGGGGCTCATCCACGCCGTCAAGCCAGTGCAACAGATCATTGACGAAACGGTGGCGGAGTTCTTCGCCATCAGCCAGCGCCTGGGTACGTTGGCGCAGGCGCGCCAGTTCGCCTGAACGCGCCGCCGCCGCGCTTGCTTTTGGCGCCGCCCAGCAGCGCTCAGCCCAGGCGTTGCAGCATCTCGGCCATCTTTTGATGCACGGCGTTGATGGCCTTGAGCGGGCGCACCATGACTTTGAAGTCTGTGATGCGGCCATCGTCACCCCAGCGGATGAGGTCAATGCCGTTGACTTCGATGCCGTCGATTTCGGTCATGAATTCCAGCACCGCGTCGCGCTCGCCGGCAATCTGCCTCAGGTAACGGAAGTGCGCCGTGTTCAACACGTGCATCGCGCCCATCAGGTACTGCAGCGTGATGGTCTTGCCACGTTGCGGTGTGTGCACCACCGGTGAATGGAAGACCACGTCGTCGGCCAGCAAAGCCGCCAGGGCTTGAGGGTCGCGGCTTTGCACCACGACATGCCAGCGTTCCAAAGTGTTGATCATGATGCGGCTCCGAATGTGCCGGCTTGAGCCAGCGGTTTGAACATGAAAAAGCCGGGCTTGCGGCCCGGCTCGTGATGTGGCATTGAGCGTGCCGTTATTTCAGCGGCAATTACTTCAATGTCACTTATTTCAACGTTACTTCCACGCGGCGCGCTTCGTCCGCCGTGCCGGCGTTGGTCTCTTCGGGCTTCTTCAGCTCGATGCGGTCTTCGGCCACGCCGGCGGCCTTGAGCGCGTCGCGCACGGCAAAGGCGCGCTGCTTGGCCAGTTCGGCGTTCTTCGCCTTGTCGCCTGCGGCATCGTGAAAGCCGCTGACCAAGACCTTGCCGGTGCCGGTGGCTGCTGTGGCAAAGCCCTTCAACGTGTCGAGCCCGGCCGCGCTGAGCGCCACCTTGCCCGATTCGAACGTCACCACCGCCTTCGGCGCGGCGGCCGGCAGCGGGGTTGAGGACATGGCCGGTGCCACCGCCACTGGCGCAGCGGGTGCGGCCACCACCGGCGCCGGTGCTGCGGCATGCGTGACGGCCTTGCCGCCACCGCTGATGGGCAACAGCGGCACGATCAGCAGGGCCACGATGTTGATGATCTTGATCAGCGGGTTGATGGCCGGGCCGGCGGTGTCTTTGTAGGGGTCGCCCACGGTGTCACCTGTTACGGCGGCCTTGTGCGCTTCGCTGCCCTTGCCGCCATGGTGGCCGTCTTCGATGTACTTCTTGGCGTTGTCCCAGGCGCCGCCGCCCGTGCACATTGAGATGGCCACGAACAGGCCGGTGACGATGGTGCCCATCAGCAAGCCACCCAACGCGGCCGGCCCGAGCAGCAAGCCCACCACGATGGGCACGACTACGGGCAACAGCGAGGGCACGATCATCTCTTTGATGGCCGCGGTGGTGAGCATGTCCACCGCCGCGCTGTAGTCGGGCTTGCGCTTGCCGGCCATGATCTGGCCGTCGGCAAATTGGCGGCGAACTTCCACCACCACCGAGCCCGCGGCACGGCCCACGGCTTCCATCGCCATGGCGCCGAAGAGGTAAGGAATCAGGCCGCCGATGAACAGGCCCACGATCACTTTCGGGTCGCTCAAATCAAACGCCACGCTCATGCCGCGGCCTTCGAGTGAATGGGTGTAATCAGCAAACAGCACCAGCGCGGCCAGGCCGGCCGAGCCGATGGCGTAGCCCTTGGTGACGGCCTTGGTGGTGTTGCCCACGGCGTCGAGCGGGTCGGTCACATCGCGCACGCTCTTGGGCAGCTCAGCCATTTCGGCGATGCCACCGGCGTTGTCGGTGATGGGGCCGTAGGCGTCCAAAGCCACCACGATTCCGGCCATGCTCAACATGGCCGTGGCAGCGATCGCGATGCCATACAGGCCGGCTAACTGGAACGCGCACAGGATGGCCGCGCAAACGAACAACACGGGCCAGGCGGTGGAGCGCATGGACACCCCCAGGCCGGCAATGATGTTGGTGCCGTGCCCGGTGGTCGAAGCCTGGGCAATGTGCTGCACCGGCGAATACTGCGTGCCGGTGTAGAACTCGGTGATCCAGACCATGGCGGCCGTGAGCACCAGGCCCACTGCGCAAGCGCCGATCAAACGCCATTGGGTGTTCGGGCCCAGCGCGTCATTCGGCATGGCCCACATCGTCACGAAAATGAAGGCGATGAAAGACAAGATGCCCGCAACGGCCAGGCCCTTGTACAAGGCCGGCATCACGTTTTTCATGCCCGGGCTGGCCTTGACGAAGCCGCAGCCGATGATCGAAGCAATGATCGACACACCTGCCAGCAGCATCGGGTAGACCACCGCTTGCATCGGTGCCGCGGCCACCACCAGCGCGCCCAGCGCCATGGTGGCGATGAGCGTGACGGCGTAGGTTTCGAACAGGTCGGCGGCCATGCCGGCGCAGTCGCCGACGTTGTCGCCGACGTTGTCGGCAATCACGGCCGGGTTGCGCGGGTCGTCTTCGGGGATGCCGGC
>JAYUHT010000637.1:0-7746 GCA_043766725.1 Burkholderiales bacterium
GCGGACTGGTTCGTGCCTGCGAAGGCCGGGCGGCATGCATGCCGCCCGGTCTGACACGTAGCGGCAGGTCTGGGGGCACTCAGCACTACAGCGCGGCCAAGGTCAGGCCGCGGCTGCGCCAGGCCGGCAACAGTTGCGCCAGCGCTTCGGTGGCCACCGGGCCGTCATCGTGAAACAGCAGGATGTCACCGCCGCTCAGTGGCCAGTCTTGCAGCCGCTGCACCACGGCGCCGGCCTCCAGGCAGTAGTCAAGGCTGTCCACGCTCCACAGCACCAGTCGCTGTTGGCCGCGCAGCATGCGCCACAACATGCTGAATGTGGCCTCGCCGTGAGGCGGGCGAAACGGGTGGTGGGCGCGCCCGGTGAAGCCTTGCAACACCGCGTCGGCGGCTTTCACTTCGGCTTGCTGCTGCGCCGGCGCCATGCGCTTAAGGCGGGCATGGGTCATGGAGTGATTGCCCAGGGCATGGCCTTCGGCGAGCAACCGCTGCACCAGTTCGGGGTGCGCCTGCGCGTCGCGCCCGATGGTGAAAAACGTGGCCTTGGCATCGTGAGCCTTGAGCAGGTCGAGCAAGGCCGGCGTGTGCTGTGCGTTTGGGCCGTCATCAAACGTGAGGTAGATGGCGCCACCCTGCCCAGGCCCGCGCACACACAGCTTGTTGTTCGACAGGCGGGCAACGAGAGGCCAGATCCAATGCATGCTGCTTTCCGATTGATTCAGGTGTTAACGCTGGGCGCCGCAGCGTGCCACAGGCGTTGCACTTGTGCCAGCGTGTCTTGCACGCGCTGCTCCCAGCTCATGGCGGCCACGGCGGCCATGCGCTGCCCGGCCAATGTGGGTGAGTCGCTGGCCAGGGCCAGCTCGGTGGCGGCCAGGAAGGCGCTGCGGTCCGGCGCCACGTGCACCAGCGCGCCAAAGTTGCCCACCTCGGGCGCCGGCACCGACACCACCGGCTTGCCCGTGGCCAGGTACTCGCGCAGCTTCAGCGGGTTGGCGTTGCGCACCTGCTGGTTCTGGCGGTAGGGGATGATGGCCACGTCGAACGCGCGCGCCCAGCCGGGCAGGCTGTCATACGGTTGCGGGCCCACCAGGTGGATGTTGGCGCAGCGGCGCAGGGCACTCACGTCGCAATGCGCATGGCCCACCAGCAGGAACTGCCACTGCGGGCGTTGCCGGGCCAGCCATTCAATGAGTTCCACGTCGGTCCACGCCGCGATCAAGCCAAAGTAGCCGATCACCGGGTGGGCGAGCCGCGCCGCCGCGGCGGGCACGGGCGTGGCCGGGTTTTGCGCCTGGGCAAACAGTTGCACATCAACGCCATGCGGGGCGTAGCTGGTGGCCGGGTTGAGCGCGCGCTTGGGCGCCAGCAGCGCCGGCGGCACCACGAAGACATGGGCACAGCGCTGCGTGAGGGTGGCATCGCAGGCGCTGATCCACGCCGCGTCGACGCCCGGGTGGGCGGCATAGTCGTCGGTGCAGTAGTACACCGCTGTGCGGTGCGGCAGCAGGTCGAGAAAGTACGCCGGGTGCGGCACCACGAACCACAGCACCGGCTCGCTGATGCCGGCCTGGCGCATGGCGCGCTTCACGGCCCAAGCGCCGAAGCGGCGGTTCAGCCATTCGATGCCCGGCCCCTTGAACGGCAAGCGCGGCACGGTGCAGTGCCACAGCCCGGGTTCAACGCGTTGCGCGCCGCGCCAGGCCTGGCGCAATTTGCGCCACAAGCGGCCGAAGTCGCGCCCGGTGGCGTTGGGCACACGCATGCCGGGGGAATCAACGTACATCAGGTTGACGCTGGCGGCCAGGCCGCGCGCAACATGGTGGCTGCTGGTGCGGTTCTCGGCAAACCAGTCGTTGCCGAAATACACGATGGAGATGCGCGAGGTCATGACTGCCCCTCGTCCGACGTGTACGTCGACCGATCCCCCGCGGGGATGCGGGCCGGCTTGGGAGCGGCCCGGCGCTCGGCCCGGGCCGCCGTGGTTGAGACAGGGTGTCTCATGCTGCCTGTGCCTGCCGCGGCGTGGCGGCGAAATCGATCGAGGTGCAGCACAGCTCCTCGTTGGGCAGGTGGCGGAAAGGTTCGGCCACCGTGATTTCGCTCAAGCGTGCCAGCAGATCGGCGCGTGCGCGATGGTGGTCCATCACGATGTGCAGGCCCGCCGCCTGCGCCGCCTGAGTGAAGTCGATCGCGCGCAGCCGGTTCTGGTACAGCAGGTCATTGTTCCAGCGCCGCCACTCACGTTCGCTGAAGCGCAGGTAGTCCACCGCAGTGATGCTGCGATCGAAGTAGGCGTAGTGGTCACCGCAATTGACGTTGTGCAACGCCAACCCACCGGGGCGCAGGAGGCGCACCGTTTCAACCATCAGCGCGGCCAGCACGGCGGCGGGCACATGCTCCAACACGCTGTTCGAAAACACCAGGTCGACGCTGGCCGCGCCCAGGCCGCTGGCCGTGGCGTCGCCCGGGGCCTGGTACTCGATGCCTGCCGCCCGCAACAACGCCGCGCCGTCCTTGATATTGGCCCAGGCCTGCCAACGCTCACGCAATGGCGCGGCGCTCTGCCCGCAGGCTTGGGCCATGGCGTCGAGGTGTGCGCCCAGCCGGGCCAGCACGGCAGGCACATGGCGCAGTTGCAGGTGGCGGTTCAGGTCAATCGTGATGCAGCGCGCCACGCCGGCCAGGGCAAAGCACAGCGGCATCACCGGCAGCCAACCGGTGCCCACCTCAAGCATCGTGCGACCAGGCAACTCGAAGTTCAGCTCGCGCAGGTGCCGTGCATGGACCAGCCAGTCATCAACGACCTTGTCGTCAACGTGCTGGGCCAGGTCGCGCCGGCCACCGGCCAGCGCTTGCAAGCCGCTGTTCACCCACATGCCGCCAGGCGCCCTGGACAGCACGCCCTGAACGATGGCTTTCACGCGCCAATCCATGGTGACCTCCTGCGCGGCGTGGATGCGGCCAAGGTGTGCATGCTCAGACGAAGGCCAGGGGGGCGGCCAGCATGGCGCGAAAGCGGTTGCGGCTGACGTAGCGCTCCATGGCCCAGCGGTTCAGGCGCAACAGATCCCAGCTCGCCGGGCTGTTCAGCCCTGGCGTGTAGGTGAAGGCAAAGCGGTAGCCAGCGTTGCGCACGGCGCGCACCACGCGCTCGTCATAGGCGCGCGGGCCGCCCACCGGGTAGGCCAGCGCGGTGACCGGGCGCCCGGTGTGCGCCTCGATGGCGAGGCGCGACCCGCGCAGCTCATGCATCAACTGCGCATCGCTGGCCACGGAAGACAGCACCGGGTGCGTCACCGTGTGCGAACCGATCTCGATGCCGCTGGCCGCCAGGTTGCGCACATGCGCCCAGCTCATGGGGGCATGCAGGCTGTCTTCGGTGCGCGGGGCGGGCACGTCCAGCGCGTCCATCCAACGTTGCACCGCAGCCAGGCGGTGTTCGTCGCTGAGCAGCTTGAGGTGACGCAGCAAAACTTCGCTGACAGCTTGGCGTTGCCCCATGGTGTGGCCGAGCTCAAGCACCTGGCCGGGTTCGACTTCAATCTGCGCCACGCGCGACAGCTTGGTGCTGTGCACCAGACGGTCGAACCAGTAGACCTCCTGCCGGTCGACGTAGCCGGTGGTGATGAAGACGGTGGCCGCCACGCCGTGGCGGCGCAAGATGGGCAGGGCGATGTCGTGGTTGTCGCGGTAGCCATCGTCGAAGGTGATGAGCAGCGCATTGCGCGGCACTGGCTTGCCGGCATCCAGCAGTGCGCCCAACTGGCCGGGCGTCAGGGGCTGATAGTGACGCGCCATGTAACCCACCTGCCAATCGAAATCGTCTTCCCAGGCGCTGACCAGTTCGATGTCATAGGCAAAGTGTTCCGGGTCGCTGCGCGGCAACACGCGGTGGTAGGCCAGCACCCGAAGGTCGTGCCACAGCGCCGAATGCAGGGCCGACGCCACCCGCACCAGCCCAGTGCGCTGGATGAGGTGGGCGAAGAACTCCTTCTTGCCTTTCATGCAGCACCGGCAGCGGTTTCAGCGCCACCACGCCGGCTGGCGCGCGGTGGCGGCAGAAGGTGGTCGCGGTAGTCGTTCGGGTTACCGCTGCAACCGGCCTCGGCAGCCTTGACGATGTTGTACATCTCGCGCGCGCTCACGTAGTGCAGCACATGGCCGTGGCCGGTGTTGTAGCGGCGTTCAAGATCGGCGTACATGGCTTCAGCCGCGGGCCCCAGCAAGGCCGGCATGTCACGTTCCTGCGCGCCGTGCGTGTGCACCTTGATGAACAGCCACTCGGGCCGGCCATGAACATGGATGTGCTGGCGCAGCCACAGGTCGGTGCGCTGCGGGCTGGGTGGGCTGCTGGCGCGCACGTCTGAGTTTTCAGTGCGCGGCATCAGGCCCCATTTGCGATCGCGCCAGTTCAGCGCCAAAGGCCCTTGCAGGATCAGCAGGTCGCCGCTGGGCGCGCCGCCCACGCGCACATCCACACCTTGGTCGTGCGAACGCGGCGCCAGCGGGTCGTCGGTGGCGTAGTACAGGCCGTTGACCTTGGGGGTCTGGGTTTCGCTGGGCGCTGAAGGCAAGGTGAAATCAGCATAGCAGCCCAGCTCGGCCAGCACCTGCAGCTCGTTGTTCACGCCGCACCAGCGGCCGTCGGCGCGGGAGTTGTCCAGCGCCCAGTTGCCGTGAATGAATCCGAACGTTAGCTCGCCGCTTTGCGGGTGACGGCTTAAAGCGCCGTGGCGCTCATGCAGCACGCGGGTGAAGCGTTTGATCTTCTCGCGCAGGCCGTCGGCGGTGTCGTGGTCGTGGTGCAGGTGCACTTCGATCTCGCCATAGCCCGCGCGGCACAGTGCGGCCAGGGCGTCCAGGTGCTCGGGCTCGTACTCTTCCTCGGGGTAGAAGAAGCTGTGCTGGGGCGACACGCCATCGGCGTCGCGGTGGCGGCCGGCCAGGGCCTGGTAGCTGGCGCACCAGCGCTGCACGCGTTCGTCTTCCACGCTGCGCGCCGGGCGGCCCCATTTGGGCTCGAAATGGTCGACAAAACAAAACATCACGTGCACCGGCCCGCGGCCCGGCGCCGGGCGACGCTGGCGCAGCCAGGCCGGCAGCCAGATGTGCAGCGCCTTGCGGCGTATTTCGAACGTTAGCAACGCCAGCCCGCCGAGCAAGGCGAGCAACAGGAGGATGACGGTGACTTTGAGCATGATGTGGCCGGCCGGTCAGCGCGAACTGCGCGCCCACGCGCCTGTGAACCCGCCTCGCAGGTAGCGCACGTGGCCCACCAGCAACGCCAGGTTCATGCTGGTGAAGAACACCGGCAGGCGCGCCAGGCGCGGCACCGCGCCGCGCCGCCCGGCCAGCCAGCCCCACAGCGCGCCGGCATAGAAGGCCGCTTGCGCGGCGGCCAGCGCCACGTAGGCCGGCCCTTGGCCCAGCAAGCACAGGTTGGCCACGAACGCCAGCACCAGCGCATGCGGCACGAACCAGCGCATGAGCTTGTGCGACACGAAGGCCAGCGCCACGTAGCCGCGCCCCGGGTGCATGAGCCCGGCAAAGCGGCGCAGCGCCTGGTAGTTGCCCATGCCGATGCGCACGCGCCGGCCAAACTCGTCGGCCAGGCGCGGCGGCGTTTCCTCGCTGGCGCGGGCCTGCGGGTCGTAGTGGCAGCGCAGGCCCTTCAACATCAAACCGGCGGCGATGCAGAAGTCATCGACGATGGTGTCGGCGGCAATCGGCTCGTACTGCGCGCGGCGCAGGGCGTACACGCCACCATTGGCGCCGAGCAGCGCGCCCAGGCGGTTCTCGAAAAACTTCAGCATGCGTTCATAACGCCAGTAGAGGTGGTCGGGGTTGTCGCTGCCGTCGGCGGCAACCAGGCGCAATTCGCCGCTGACACAGCCGATGGCCGGGTCGGCGAAGTGCCGCACCAGGGACTTGATGGTGCCGGGCTCGAACGAGGTGTTGGCGTCGGTGAATACCAGGATGTCTTCGCTGGCCGCAGCCGCCAGGTCGTTGATGACCGACGGCTTGCCGCGGCGCTGGGTGAAGGCCATGAGTTGCACGCGCGGCCCGAGCTGCTCCTGCACCAGCGCGTTGGTGGCGTCGCTGGAACCATCGGAGCCCACGAGCACGCGCAGCTTGTCGGCCGGGTAGTCGCTGGCCAGCAGGTTGTGCAGGCGCGCGGCAATGTGGCGCTCCTCGTTGTGGGCGGCCACCAGCACGGCCACGCTGGGCAGGGTGGCGGGGTCGGCCGGGCCCGTGCGGCGCGCGCGCTGGGCCTGACCCCCGCCGCCCGTGGCATGCCGAATGTCGCTGCGCAACTGGCGCGCGGCGGCCAACGCCAGCAGCAGCAGGGGATACAGCACGTAGGTGTAGGCGGCCACGAACAGGCCGGCAAACAGCACCCCCTTGGCCAGCAACGTGGGCGTCATGCAGCGGCCTCTTCGATCATGGCCTTGAGCTGGCGCACGTTGTCGGCCCAGTCGAAGCGGCGGGCGTGGGCGACGATGCGTTCGCTGTCCCACACCATGGCCAGTGCGCGCTGCAACGCCGCTTGCAAGGCCGCGGCGTCTTGGGCCGGCACCATGAGGCCAGCAAATTCGGGCAGCACTTCGGCCACGCCGCCCACCTGCGTGGCCACCACCGGCGTGCCGCAGGCCATGGCCTCAAGCACGACGTTGGGCGTGCCCTCGTTGTGGCTGGGCAGGCACAGCAACTCGGCCGCGGCGTACCAGTGGCACAACTGTTCATGTGGCACGCGCCCGGCAAAGCGCACCCGCTCGCCCAGGCCCAGCGCCACGCTGCGCAGCTGCAAGGCGGCGCGTTGATCGCCGTCACCGGCGAACACCAGGCGCAGCGTGGGGTGCTGGGTGAGCAGCCCGGCGTAGGCCTGCAAGGTTTCGATGCAACCCTTGTCGGCCTTCAGGTTGCCCACGAACAGCAGCACGCGCTCGCCGATGCGGTAGCCCAGTGCGGCGCGCGCCGCAGCGCGGTCTTGCGGATGAAAGCGCAGCAGGTCGACGCCGTTGTAGAGCACGCTGGTGCGGTGCACGCACACGCCGATCTCGGCCATGCGCTGGGCCAGCGCCTGGCTGACCGAGACCACGCGGCGCGCCTGGTTCAGGGCCCAGCGGATCTGCCAGCGCCGGCCGCGGTCGTGGCTGTAGACGTTGATGTCGCTGCCATGCACCTTGGCCATGAAGGGCGTGCCGCGCAGGCGCGCCAACGCGGCCACGGCCACGGCGTCGGGGTAGCCCCAACTGGCCAGCACGCAGCGATGGCGCGGCCACATGAACAGGCTGAAGCGCTGCACCAGCAATGACAGGAACAGGCACGCCGCGTGCCAACTGCGCAGCACGCCCGGCGGGTACCAGAACAGCACGTAGTCGACATGCGGCATGCGCAGCATGGCGGCGCGGCGGCGGCGCACGTAGTCAAGCGGGTGGCGCAGCGCGCTGGTCCACGGCACAGGCACCAGGATGGTCAGCGGCATGCTCAGGCCCAGGCGCTGGAACTGCTGCTGGTTGAAGGTGCCGCGCGTGGCATCCCACGGGTCGGCGTACAGGTTGGTCACCACCAGAAGTCCGCCCGGCATCGCGCCCTGCTTCACATCATTCATCACGCGGCCCCTTGCACGGCGGGCATTTGGCCGCGCTGGTACAGCGCCAGGTAGCGCTCGGCCATGGTGTCCAGCGAGCCTTCGCGCAGCGCCCAGGAGCGCGCCGCCTGGCCCAGCAACAGGCGCAGCGGC
>JAYUHT010000638.1:0-7737 GCA_043766725.1 Burkholderiales bacterium
GCATCAGCGGCGGGTTGGCCGCACACGGCGTCAAACCCGAACACTTGCCGCGACTGGTGCAGATCGCCACCGCTGACATCTGCCACCAGACCAACCCGCGGCCGTGCTCGTCGGCTGACTTCGAGCGCTTGCTGAAGGCGGCGTTCTAACGTATGACAACACTTGCCATTCACAACCCCGCCACTGGTGAACAAGTCGCCGAGCTGGCGGCTGACGATGCCGCCAGCATCGCCACCAAGGCCGCCGCGGCGCGCGCCGCGCAGCCGGCCTGGGCGGGGCTGCCATTGCCTGAACGCCGCGCCATGATCGAACGCTTTCGCGCCGGCCTGGCAGCCGAGATCGACACCCTGGCGCGCACACTCACGCAGGAAGTGGGCAAGCCCATCAGCCAGAGCCGCAATGAAATCAACGGCCTGCTCGGCCGCATCGACTTCTTCCTGGCCGAATGCGAGGCCGCCATTGCACCCGAAGAGGTGTTCAACGCCGGCGGCATGGTCGAGCGCATCACGCACGAGCCGCTGGGCGTGGTGGCCAACATCTCGGCCTGGAACTACCCGTACTTCGTGGGCTGCAACGTCATCGTGCCCGCACTGCTCACCGGCAACGCCGTGCTCTACAAGCCCAGCGAATTCGCCACGCTGAGCGGCCAGCACATCACCCGGTTGTTGCATGCCGCGGGCGTACCTGCCGAGTTGCTGGTGTGCCTGGTGGGCACGGGTGAGGTTGGCGCGGCGCTGCTCGAACAGCGCATCGATGGCCTGTTCTTCACCGGCAGCCACACCACCGGCCAGCGCATCGCCAGCGCCTTGGCGCCCAAACTGGTGAAGCTGCAACTCGAACTCGGCGGCAAAGACCCGAGCTATGTGCGCGCCGATGCCGACGCTGCCGTGGCCGCCGCGTCGCTGGCCGACGGTGCCATGTACAACACCGGCCAGAGTTGCTGCGCGGTGGAACGCATCTACGTGCACGCGAGCTTGTTCGACGCCTTCTTGACGCACTTCCTGGCCACCGTGGCCGGCTTCACCCAGGGCAACCCGCTCGATGAAGCCTGCTACATCGGCGCCATCACGCGCGCGCCACAGTTGGCCGTGTTGCAGGCTCAGGTGCAAGACGCCATGGCCAAGGGCGCCACCTTGCATTGCGGCGGGCATGTTCGCGCTGGCCCGGGCAACTGGTTCGAGCCCACGGTGCTGAGCAACGTCAACCACAGCATGCAGGTGATGCGTGAAGAGAGCTTCGGCCCCGTCATCGGCATCCAAAAAGTGGGCAGTGATGAAGAAGCCGTGGCGTTGATGAACGACACCCGCTATGGCCTCACCGCGGGCGTGTACTCGCGCCATGAAGGCCAGGCCCGCGCGCTGCTGGCCCAGGTGAACGCCGGCAGCGTGTACTGGAACTGCTGCGACCGTGTCAGCCCGCGCCTGCCTTGGAGCGGGCACGGCGATTCAGGCCTGGGCCTGACGCTGTCGCGCCAGGGCATTCAAACCTTGACCCGGCCCAAGGCCTGGCACCTGAAGCAGGCCTGATCGTTTGATCACCAAGCTGGCCATCTTCGACCTCGACCACACGCTGCTGAACGGCGACAGCGATGTGCTGTGGTGCGAATTCCTCATGCAGCGCGGCGTGCTGGCGCGCGAACGCTTCGAGCCGCTTAACCGCGAGATGGAGCGGGCGTACCAGGCCGGCACGGTGAGTGCGGTGGATTTCTGCGCCTTCTACATCGGCACGCTGGCCGGGCGCACGCGCGCGCAGTGGAAGGCGCTGCGTGGCGAATACCTCAAGCAGGTGATCGCACCGCGCATCCCCGCCGCGGCCCATGCCCTGGTGCGCCAACACGCCAAGCTGGGCGACACGCTCGTTCTGAGCACGGCCACCAACCGCTTTCTCGCCGAGTTGACGGCGCGCTACCTGGGCATGGATGAACTCATTACCACTGAGTGCGAATTCAACCTGCAAGACCAGTTCACCGGCCGGCCCAGCGGCGTGCTGAACATGCGTGAAGGCAAGGTGGCGCGGCTGCACACCTGGCTGGCCGCGCGCGGCTTGCAGCGCAGCGAGTGGGTGGCCACGGTGTACAGCGATTCGATCAACGACCTGCCCTTGCTACAGGCCGGCACCTACCCGGTTTGCGTCAACCCCGATGCGCAACTGGCCGTGCATGCCGCCACACAGGGCTGGCCCGTCCTGATGCTGCATGGGGCCTGATCGCCAGCGCCACGCAACGCCTGCTCACCGTCTTTACGATTGCGGGCTCAACCGAGGCGCAGTCTGATGCGTTGGCCACGGGTCGCGCTGAACAACAACCGGAGCCAACATGGTCGAAACCACCGAGCCGCCATCGCCGACCTTGGCCCCGTCACCGCCGCCGCAGCCGCCAATGGCCGTGCTGGCAGTCACCGCCAGCACGGCCCTGACCACCCTTGCAGCCTGCGGCGGTGGCAGCGAATCACCGGCCCCACCGCCACCGCCACCGCCCCCGCCTCCCCCCCCACCCACACCGACCAACGCGCAAGCCGCGCGCTTCATCCACCAGGCCGGCATGGGCGCCAGCCGCGCCCAGATCGAACGGGTCAAGACGCTCGGCTACAGCGGTTGGCTCGACGAGCAATTCGGCCTGCCGAGTGAGGCCAGCCGCTGGGACTGGCTGGTCACCAAGGGCTTCAACGACATCAGCTTCAAGAACGGCGAGGGCGGCTTCGACGCTGCCGCCTGGCGCAAACTGCTGGCTGCACCGGACACGCTGCGCCAGCGCATGCCGCTGTCGCTGTCAGAGGTGCTGGTGGTGTCCATTGACGGCCTGGTCAACGGCGGCGGCTGGCGCGCCTTTGCCGCCGCGGCTTATCTCGATCTGCTTGAAAGCCAGGCCTTCGGCAACCTGCGCACGCTGCTGCGCGCCGTGTCCACCAGCCACGCCATGGGCCTGTACCTCACGTTCAAGGGCAACCGCAAGGCCGACGCCGCCAAAGGCACGCTGCCCGATGAAAACTATGCGCGCGAGCTGATGCAGTTGTTCACCATCGGGCTGGTGGCGCTGAATGGCGACGGCAGCGTCAAGCTCGCGAACAACCAGCCGCAGGAAACCTACACCCAGGCCGACATCTCCGGCCTGGCCCGAGTCTTCACCGGCTGGAGCACCGACTTCGCCGGCGGCGACGGCAGCACGCCCGACCACCACCGCCGCCCCATGGTGCAAACCGCGTCGCGCCACGAGACCGGTGCCAAGGCCTTCCTGGGCCTGACCATCCCGGCCGGCACCGACGCCAGCGTGGCGCTCGACCTGGCGCTGGATCATTTGTTCAACCATGCCAACACCGCGCCGTTCTGGGCGCGGCAGTTGATCCAGCGCCTGGTCACCAGCAACCCCAGCCCGGCCTATGTGCAGCGCGTGGCCCAGGTCTTTGCCAACGATGGCGCGGGCGTGCGCGGCAACTTCAAGGCCATGCTCAAAGCCATTTTGTTGGACGACGAAGCGCGCAACGCGGCCAACCTGGCCAGCCCGAGCTTCGGCAAACTGCGCGAGCCCGTGCTGCGCCTGGCCGCCTGGGCACGCGCCTTCAATGCCACGTCAGCCAGCGACGCCTGGGCCCTGGGCAACACCAGCGACCCGGCCACCCGCCTGGGCCAAAGCCCGCTGCGCAGCCCGTCGGTATTCAACTTCTTTCGCCCGGGCTATGCGCCGCCCAACAGCGGCATCGGCGCGGCGGGCCTGGTGGCGCCGGAATTCCAACTCGCCAACGAAAGCTCGGTGGTCGGCTTCGTGAACTACATGCAGCGCGCCATCAACGCCCAGGGCGTGGGCGATGTGTTGGCCGACTACAGCGCCTTGCTGCCGCTGGCCGACACGGCAGCGGCGCTGGTGGATGACATCAACCTGCTGCTGGCCGCCGGGCAACTGGGCAGCGCCAGCCTGGGCGTCATCACCACCGCCTTGAACGCCATGCCGTCAGGCACCGATGGCGCGCGCCGCAACCGTGTGCTGGCGGCGCTGGCGCTGGTGCTGGCCGCGCCCGAATTCCTGGTGCAAAAGTAAGGGAGTTGCAGCATGACATCTGTCTTCACCGGCCAGGCCTCGCGCCGCGCCTTCTTGCAGCGCGCGGCCACGCTTTCCATGGCCGGCGCGGCCACGCCGCTGGCGCTGAACCTGGCCGCCCTGGGCGAAGCGGCGGCGGCCACGGCCAGCGACTACCGCGCCCTGGTTTGCGTGTTCCTGTATGGCGGCAATGACTACGCCAACACCCTGGTGCCGTACGATGCAGCGCAACACGCCCAGTACCTGGCGCAGCGCCCCACCCTGGCCTATGCGCGCAGCGCGCTCGACGCCACGGCGCTGAACCCGCTGAGCGCGGCGCTGAACCGCGACGGTGCGCCCTGCCAATTCGCCCTGGCACCTGAGCTGGCGCCGTTGCTGCCGCTGTTCAATGCCGGCCAGTTGGCCGCAGTGCTGAACCTGGGCACGCTGGTGCAGCCCACCAGCAAGGCGCAGTACACGGCCCGAAACGTGCCGCTGCCGCCCAAGCTGTTTTCGCACAACGACCAGCAGTCGATCTGGCAGGCCTCGCACCCAGAAGGCGCCAGCTCGGGCTGGGGCGGCCGCCTGGGTGACTTGTTCCAGGCCGGCAACGGCAACGCCACCTTCACCTGCATCAACGTTTCAGGTAATGCGGTGTTCGTGAGTGGCCAGGCGGCGGTGCAGTATCAAGTGGGGGCCAGCGGGCCGGTGGCCTTCGCCGGCCTGAAGGCGCCGCTGTTCGGGTCAGCGGCCGCGAGCACCGCACTGCGCAGCCTCGTCACGGATGCGCGCAGCCACCTGCTCGAAGCCGAGTACACGCGTGTCACCCGGCGCAGCATCGACGCCTTCGACACGCTGAACACCGCGTTGACCAACGGCCCGGCCTTGCAGACCGTGTTCCCAAGCGGCAACACGCTGGCCGATCAATTGAAGATGGTGGCGCGCACCATCAACGTGGGCAGCACCCTGGCCGCCAAGCGCCAGGTATTCTTCGTCTCGCTGGGCGGGTTTGACACGCACGACGGTTTGCTCACCAGCCACCCCGCCCTGCTGACGAAGGTGGGCGAGGCCTTGGCCGCGTTCCAGGCGGCCATGGTGGAAATTGGCGCGGCCGACAAGGTGACCACCTTCACCGCATCAGACTTCGGCCGCACGCTGGCCGGCAACAACGACGGCTCCGACCACGGCTGGGGCAGCATGCACTTCGTGCTCGGCGGCGCGGTGCGCGGCCAGCGCCTGGTCGGCACCGCGCCCATCATCGGCAATGACGGCCCCGATGACGTTGGCCAGGGCCGCCTGTTGCCCAGCACGGCGGTCGATCAATTCGCCGCCACGCTGGGGCGCTGGTTCGGCGCCACCGACAGCGAGCTGCTCGGCGTGCTGCCCAACCTGGCCAACTTCAACGCCGGGCAGCGCAACCTGGGTTTTGTTTGATCGCATATGCCGACCCCGTGCCGCGTTGACAATGCAGGCCCTGCCCCAGCCGTTGAAGGCCTGCACCATGAGCATGAAGAAGACCGATCTTGAAAAGAATTCAGGCAAGAAGCTGGAAGGCGGCATGAACGCCACGCCGATACCTGACCGCTTTGCCAAAGGTGCCGCCGGCGCCACCGACAAGCGCGAACGCCGCGCCCGCGACGCCGCCGCCGGCCTCGTGCCCTTTGCTTGCAAGCTGCCCAGCGCCTTGCAATCGCGCCTGCATGAACGCGCCGCCGTCCATGAAGGCGGCGTGAATGCGCTGGTGGCGCAGTTGCTGGAAAAAGGCCTGGCGTAGAACGTTGGCGAGCAGCCGCTGCGCCGACGCCGATCAATCCAGAGTCTGCCGGTAGCGCGCCAGCGCCAGCAACCCCGCCGCGGCGAGAAAAAGCAGCATCGGCCACGTTTCCGGCCAGACCTGCACCAGCCCGTTGCCCTTGAGCATGATGCCGCGCACGATGCGCAAGAAGTGCGTCAGCGGCAGCACTTCGCCAAGGTGTTGTGCCCACACCGGCATGCCGCGAAACGGGAACATGAAGCCCGACAGCAGCAGCGAAGGCAGGAAGAAAAAGAACGTCATCTGCATCGCCTGCAACTGGTTGCGCGCCAGCGTGCTGAAGGTGAAGCCCACGGCCAGGTTGGCGATGATGAAGACGCCGATCATGCTCATCAGCAGCGCAAAACTGCCGGCCATGGGCACCTCGAACAGCAGCAGCGCCGCGGCCAGGATCACCGCCAGTTGCACATAACCGATCAATACATAGGGCATGATCTTGCCGGCCATCACTTCCAGCGGGCGCACCGGCGTGGCGAGCAGGTTTTCCATGGTGCCGCGCTCGCGTTCGCGCGTCATGGCCAGGCCGGTCAGCATGACCATGGTCATGGTCAGGATGGTGCCGATCAGCCCCGGCACGATGTTGTAGCGGCTCAAGCCCTCGGGGTTGTAGCGGCGGTGAATGCGCAGCTCGAACGGCGTGGCGGCTGCGGCCCCCGTTGGCCGCAGCGGCCCCACCAGGTCGTGCCGCAGCGCGGTGGCGGCCAGCACATTCAGCGCCGCGATCGCGTTGCCCGAAGCCGCCGGGTCGGTGGCGTCCACACTCACCAGCACCGCGGGCTGCTGGCCGCGCAGCACCTTGGCCGTGAAGTCGCCCGGAACGACGACCATGAACTGCACCTCACCGCGTTCCAGCAGCGCGTCGCCCTCGGCCTCGCCCGCAGGCGTGTGCGTGATGCGGAAGTAGCCGGTGTTCTGCAGCGCAACGCCCAGGCTGCGCGCCAGCACGCCCGAATCAGCCACCACCAGCGCGGTGGGCAGGCCTTTCGGGTCGGTGTTGATGGCGTAACCGAACAGCACCAGTTGCAACACCGGCACGCCCACCGCCATGGCGAAGGTGAGGCGGTCGCGCAGCATTTGCTGCAGCTCCTTGATGAAGACGGCGGCCAGGCGGGTGAACGAGAAATTCATGGTGCGGCGTGGCTCGCGTCAAGCTTGGCGAAGTTGTCCTGCGCCTGGTCGATCAGACTGATGAACGCTTCTTCCAGATTCGGCGGGTTCGGGGTCTCAAGCAAATGTGGCTCTGCCACTTTGCTTGACCCCCGCGGGGGGCGGCCGGCTTCGGCCGGCCTGGGGGCGCTCTGACCCAAGCCGCTGGCGGCCACGATGTCGGCCTCGCTGCCATGCGCGAGCACGCGGCCGTAGGCGATGAACACCAGCTCGTCGCAGCGCGCCGCTTCGTCCATGTAGTGGGTCGACACGAGCACGGTGATGCCTTCGGCCGCCAGGCGGTGGATGTGATCCCAGAACTCGCGCCGGGCCTTCGGGTCGACGCCCGCGGTGGGCTCGTCGAGCAACAACAGGCGCGGCTGGTGGATCAGGCATGCGGCCAGCGCCAGGCGCTGCTTCCAGCCGCCCGACAAGGTGCCGGCCAGTTGCTGCTGGCGTTCCACCAGGCCCAGGCGATGCAAGGCCGCATCCACCGCCGCGGCGCGGCCCGGCACGCCGAACAGGCGGGCAATGAAGCTGAGGTTCTCGCGGATCGACAGGTCTTCGTACAGGCCGAAGCGCTGCGTCATGTAGCCCACTTGGCGCTTGATGGCGGCGGCTTGCTTGAGGACGTCGAAGCCCAAACACGTGCCTGCACCGGCATCGGGCCGCAGCAGGCCGCACAGCATGCGAATGGTGGTGGTCTTGCCGCTGCCGTTGGGCCCCAGGAAGCCGCAGATGCGGCCAGGCCGCACCTGCAAGGACACGT
>JAYUHT010000639.1:0-2912 GCA_043766725.1 Burkholderiales bacterium
ATGGTCAATCAGCCACGCCAGCACACCGGTGGCCACGGCAGCGGCTGTGGCGGACAGCAGCAGCGGCCAGCCGAATGACAAGCCCACTGTCGGGCTGCCCGCGCCGATGAAGCCCACCACCACCAGGGTGAGGTAGCCGCCCCAGGTCAACAACTCGGCGTGCGCGAAGTTGGCGAAACGCATGATCTGCATGGTGAACGACACGCCAATGGCGCCCAGCGCAATCACCGCGCCGGTGAACACGCCGTCAGCCAGCGCTTGCGCGATCATGTCGCCACCTCACATGTGGCCACTGCCGCCATGCCGCCCAGAAAAGCCGCCGCCACGGCGGGGTCGCTCAACAAATCTTGCGCTGCCCCTTGCACGCGGTTGCGGCCCTCGGCCAGCACATAGCCGCGGTGGGATTGGCGCAGCGCGCCCTTGGCGTTTTGTTCCACCATCAGCACCGCCACGCCCTGCGCGGCCAGCTCGCGCACGCGATTGAACACCTCGGCCACCAGCATGGGCGACAGGCCCGCGCTGGGTTCGTCGAGCACGATCAGCGCGGGGTCGGTCATCAAGGCGCGTGCGATGGCCAGCATCTGGCGCTGCCCGCCTGAAAGGGTGCGCGCCCGCTCTTTGCGCTTTTCAGCCAGCAGCGGGAACAGGGCATAGGCGCGTTCCTGCCGCGCCGCCAGCTCGCCCTTGGCGGTGCCGGCCAGCAGGTGGCCGCCGGCGCGCAGGTTGTCGGCAATCGTGAGGGTCGTGAAGACGTTGGCGGTTTGCGGCACGAAGCCCACGCCCGCGGCCACCACTTCATGCGTGGGCAAGCGGGTGATGTCGCGCCCGCTCAACTTGATGCGCCCGCCTTCCACATGCACCAGGCCCATGATGGCCTTGAGCAGCGTGCTCTTGCCCGCGCCGTTGGGGCCGATGATGCTCACCACCTCGCGCGCACGCAGCTCGATGTTTGCGCCGTGCACGATGGGCAGGCCGGGCACGTAGCCGGCCACCAGGTCTTGAACGTGCAACAAGGGCGGCAACAAGGGCGGCAGCAGGGGCGTTGTTAACGGTTCGCTCAAGCCGGCACCTCACCCAGATAAGCATCGAGCACGCGCTGGTCGTTGCGCACGTCTTCAGCGCTGCCCTGCGTGACCACTTGCCCTTGCAACATCACAATGATGGGTTGGCACAGGCGCATCACCAAGTCCATGTTGTGCTCGATCACCAAGAACGCGATGCCGCTGCGGTGCAAAGCGACGATGCGCTCAACCAGCGTTTCCAGCAGCGCCGGGTTCACGCCGGCAGCGGGCTCGTCGAGCAAGATCAGCTTGGGCTCGATCATCAACACCCGCGCCAGTTCCAGCAGCTTGTGCTGGCCGCCTGAAAGCCGCCCGGCCAGGTGGCTGGCCTTGTCAGCCAGGGCGCAGGTTTCAAGCACGCTCATGGCGCGCTCACGCGCCCGGCGTTCCTGCAGCGCCACCTGCCCCGGCCGCAGCCAGTTGTTCCAGAAGCGCTCGCCCAACTGCGCGCCGGGCACGAGCATCAGGTTTTCCAGCACCGTCATTTGCGGGAAGGGCCGCGGCACCTGGAAGGTGCGCGCCAGGCCGCGCTGAAAGATGCGGTCGGGGCTCAAGCCACTGATGCGCTGGCCCATGAAGTGGATGCTGCCGGCGCTGGGCGCCAGCGTGCCGGCGATCAGGTTGAACAGCGTCGTCTTGCCCGCGCCGTTGGGGCCGATCAGGCCGGTGATGCGGCCGGCTTCGATGGTCAGGTCAACGCCATCCACGGCGCGCAGGTTGCCGAAGGTTTTGCGCACCTGGCGCAGTTCGAGCATGGGTTCCGCGTGTGTAGTCATGCGTCGGTTTGGCGCAGCGCGGTGATCTCGACTTCGACCAGCGCACCCTCAACGGCCAGCGCGCAGCACACGGTGGTGTTGGCCGGCCGCGCCGCGCCCAGGCGCTGCTTGAGCACGGCTGACACGGCCGCCACATCGTCGCGCTCGGGCACGTAGGCGCGCACGCGAACCGTGTCGAGCAGCGTGGCCGAGGCTTCGGCCAAAGCGCGCTCGATGATGTCCAGCGCACACTGCGCTTGCGCCTGCGCACCACTGGCCAAGGTGCCGGTCGCAGCGTCAATGCCCACCGTGCCGGAGACGAAGACCCAATCGCCCTGCACCACCGCGCGCGCATAGCCGGCCAGTTCTTCCCAGGGCGAGCCGCTGCTGACCCAGCGTCTTTGGTTTGCATTCATACCGACACCTCTTGAAAGCACGCGTCGCGCCAGGTTTCGTTTAACAAGATGCTGCGCAGGCGCGCCACGGCATGCCACAAGTCAGCGTGCGACACCGTGGCCGGCGCCAGGCCGAAGCGGATCACGTCGGGCTGGCGAAACGAGGTGACCACGCCGGCCGCCAGCAAGGCCTCGCAAGTAGGCCCACCGCCCAGGCAACTGAAGGCCAGGTGGCCGCCGCGCTGCGCATAGCTGGCCGGTGACAGCAGCCGCACGCCCAAGGCGCCGCATTGTTCAGCCATCAGCATCACTAACGTTTCAGACAAGCTGCGGTGCTTGGCAAACAGCAGCGCCGGCTCCACGCCAGCCCAGATGCGCGCCGCGCATTCCATGGCCACGTTCTGTAACACCGGCATGGTGCCGCTGACCAGCGACAAAGGCCCCGGCGCCGGCTCGTATTGCGCGCTGAAGTTCATGCGGTCCGCATGGCCCAGCCAGCCGGGCAAGGCAGGCCAATCGCGGCCCTGCAAGTCGTGGCGAATGTAGGCCAGCGCCGCCGCGCCGGGCCCGCCTGACAAGTACTTGTAGCCGCAGGCCACGGCCAAGTCGGCGCCGCTCTCATCCAGGCCTATGGGCAGCACGCCGGCGCTGTGCGACAAGTCCCACAGCGCGCGCGCGCCGCCGGCGTGCACCTCGGCGGT
>JAYUHT010000640.1:0-2911 GCA_043766725.1 Burkholderiales bacterium
TTCAAGCAGTTGCGGGTCGTCCAAGTAGTCGGGGTCGCGGCGCACCTCGCGCATCACCTGTTCGCCCAGGCGGCGCTCGGCGCCGACGTTCAAGTCTTCATTCACCGATTCGCCCAGTGCCGGCAGGCGCAGCGGTGCCTGGGCCGGCAGCGGCACGTGAACCTGAGCGTGCAGCAGTGGTGTGGGCAAGGCCAGGCCCAGTGCGGCCAGCAGCGCTGCTGCCAGGCCGGCGCGTTGAAAACGAAACTGCTGCTTGATTGAGCTTGTCATGCCTGTGCGCCGCACGCTGCATGCGGCGCTGGTGGCGCCGGAATTGGCCCTCGTTATCATGACAGGCTGTTGTTGCTGCCCGGTTTCCCGGCAGATTTCCTGGGCATACAAATGACATCGCCACTGACGCACTTCGATTCCCAGGGCCAGGCACACATGGTGGACGTGGCCGGCAAGGCCGAGACGCACCGCGTTGCGCGCGCCACCGGGCGCATCCGCATGGCCGCGGCCACGCTGGCGCTTATCACGCAGGGCACGGCGAAAAAGGGCGACGTGCTGGGCGTGGCGCGCATCGCCGCCATTCAAGGCGCCAAGCGCACCAGTGATTTGATCCCGCTGTGCCACCCCTTGCCCATCACGCGTGTGAGCGTTGAGTTTGCGCTCGACGTCTCCGCCAGCACGGTGCAATGCACGGCGCAAGTCGAAACCCTGGGGCGCACCGGCGTGGAGATGGAAGCGCTGATGGCGGTGCAGCTGGGCCTGCTGACCATCTACGACATGTGCAAGGCGGCCGACCGCGGCATGGTGATGGACGGCATCAGCGTGCTTGAAAAGCGCGGCGGCAAGTCGGGCGATTGGGTCGCGGCGGGTTGACACCGCCGTTGGCTCGTGCCAGGGCTGCCACCTCAGCGCAGGTACGCGCGCCACGGCACGGGCTGTTCTGGCGCCTGGCACTGAAAGGGCACGCTCGGCGCCGTTGCGCCCGGTTGTGAGCAAGGCGCAAAGAATTCAGCGGCCGTCGGGTTGTGGAATTCACGCAGGCGCTGCGCCAGTTGCCGCGCCTCAACCAACCTGCCCTGTTCAGCCAGATGTTTGGCCCAGGCGATCATCAGCCGGGTGTCCAGCAGGTAGTGGGTCGCGCTGGCAAAGGCGGCATCAAGCTTTGGCGCCGGCTCGGCCTGCGTGGCCGCGGCGTAGTCGGCATGGTGGGCAAAGAACAGTGAACGGCGGCCGGCCTCGATGCGCTGCGCCAGCGGTGGCGCGTCATCGGCCGGGGCAAAGACGGCGGCCACGCGCAGGTAGTCCATGAATGCCAGGCCGGCGCTCAGCACGAGCGCAAAGCCGCCCAAACTCAAGGCCAGGCCCGGGGTCTGCTGCGCAGCCGCCGCTGCCGCCCGGCCGTGCAAGCCCAGGCCCAACGCCCATGCCGCGGGCAACAAGAAGTAGGCGTACCACAACGGGTACTCAAGCTGGCTGTGCAGCGCGATCATGGCCACCATCACCCAGGCCGTGGTGAGCACCACGCCGGTTTCGCCTGCGGCCTGGCGTGCGCGCCGCCAGGCTTGCCACAGCGCCAGGCCCAGCAGCGCCAACACCGCCGCGGCCAGCGGCAGGCCCAGTTCAGCGGCCAGGTGCAGCGGCAGGTTGTGGGCGTGGTCGAAGAACGCGGCCGAGCGGCCCGGGAACGGGGTCAAGCTCCAGGCCAGGTTGAATTCACCAAAGCCCACGCCCAGCAGCGGGTGCTGCGTGATCAGGCTCCAGGTGTTGGCCCAGATGCCGAAACGCGAGCCCGACAGATCGGCTTCGGCCAGACGCGCCGTGCCCCCAAAGGTATGGCCTCCCGAGGCCGACCACCCCGCCATCAGGCCCCAGGCCAACACAAACAGCAGCGGCGTGGCCAGCAGCAAGCCGCGCGTGCCCGGCGCCAAGCGGCGGTCGAGCAGGCCCCACGCAGCCAGGATCAGCACGCCCAGCATGCCGGTGCGCGACGCACTCAGCACCACCGCCAGCATCAAGCCGGCCATCACCGCCCAGGCCCAAGGCCGGGCCAGGCGTCGCAGTTCAACCAGTGGCACCAGCGCCACGGCCGACCACACCAGCAAGCTGGCCAGGTGGTTGGGTTGGCGCAGGTTGCCCACCGCGCGGCCGGGCACGCCGGAGCGGGCGAGCCATTCACCGTCCGGCCACTCGGGCGTGAACACCTGCACGCCGGCGATCACGACATTCAGCACGCCGGCCCCAACCCAAGCCCAGCAAAACGCCACGAACAGGCGCGAGGCCAGTTCGGCACTGCCCACCGCCGCACCGGCGAGCAACACCAGCGCGGCCGCGCCGAGCAAGCCCACGGCTGACAACGCGAACGCCGGAGGCAGCGCGCCGAAGGCCCACGACGACAACGCCGCACCGGCCAACAACGCCAGCGCCAGCAGAGGCGCCCAGGCCTGGCGCGCGGCGCTGGCCAGCGTGCCGTTGTCGCGCAGCGTGGTGCCCAAGGTCGCCGCGGCGCTGACGAACCAGCCCCACAGACACAGGGCCAGCGCCTGGTTCAAAAAAGTGGGTGATGGCGGCAGGTTGTAGGCCAGCAGCGACGGCGCTGCGGCAGCAGCCAGCGCCACGGCCTGGACTTGCCGTTGTTGAAAGTGCATGAACAGGAGCGCCAAAAACGGCGCGCGATGCTAGCAGCGCCCGAGCAAAGCAAAGCGCCCGCCGGAAAGGCGGGCGCTGAGTGCGAAGAGGGAGACTAGCCCTTGACGAAGCCCTTGGTGACACAGGCGCCGGTGTAGGTCCACTGCAAGCGCTGGTTGGCGTCGGCCACCGGCGTCATGACGCAGGTGTCGGTGGCCAGGATGCCCTTGGTGGCGTTGGGCGTGGCGGTGATGACACCGTCGGTCACGGTCAGCGTGTTGAACGCACCGCTGGC
>JAYUHT010000641.1:0-7705 GCA_043766725.1 Burkholderiales bacterium
GCTGCCGCAGCGGCAGGGGTAGAGCTTCTTCAGCGCCGGGGTCAGGCGTTCGTCGATCACCAGGCCGTAGTCATAGAACAGCTCTTCGCCGGGGTGCAGTTCGCGCAGCGCCTTGATGAACACGCGCGTGCCTTCTTCGTCGGCTTCGCAGTTGGGTTCGCAGGCATGGTTGATCCAGCGCGAGGCGTTGCCGCCGATCTTGGCGTCGATCACCTGACGGTCGGTGATGTGGAAGTAGAACGTGTGGTGCGGGTCTTCGGGATCGTGCGGGTGGCGGCGCAGTGCTTCTTTCCAGGTGATGCGCTCGCCGGTGTATTCAATCAACCGGGTGCCCAGGGCAATGGCTTGCAGCGCGAACACGCCTTTGCCGTGCACGCCCGAGCGGCGCACCTGGATGCGACGACCCGGCGTGGGCGCGGCCGCGCCTGTGGGAGCATTTGTTTGGCTTGCCGATTTCATTGGTTACATTGGTTCCATGGGCGCGCGCGTGTGTGCGTGCGCGCGAGAGGCAGCGATTCTAGGCATGGGCTTGCACGCCCCTGCCGCTGCAAGACCCCTGATTTGAGCGACAACCCATCCATGACCAAAGCGATCATCATTGCGGAAAAGCCAAGCGTTGCACAGGACATCGTGCGAGCGCTCACGCCCAGCAGCGGCAAGTTCGAAAAGTTTGCCGAGCACTTCGAAAACGAGCGCTACGTGGTCACCTCGGCGGTGGGCCACCTGGTGGAGATCAAGGCGCCGGAGGAGTTCGACGTCAAGCGCGGCAAGTGGAGCTTTGCCAACCTGCCGGTGGTGCCGCCGCACTTCGACCTGGCGCCCATCGACAAAGCCAAGACCCGGCTGAATGCGGTGGTCAAGCTGGTCAAGCGCAAAGACGTCACCGAACTCATCAACGCTTGCGACGCCGGGCGTGAAGGCGAGCTGATCTTTCGCCTGATCGTGCAGTACGCGGCCGGTGGCAAGGCTCCGTTGACCAAACCGGTGCAGCGGCTGTGGCTGCAAAGCATGACGCCACAGGCCATCCGCGACGGCTTCGAGCACCTGCGCAGCGATGCGCAAATGCACGGCCTGGCCGACGCCGCGCGCAGCCGCTCCGAGGCCGACTGGCTGGTGGGCATCAACGGCACGCGCGCCATGACGGCGTTCAACTCGCGCGACGGCGGCTTCTTCCTCACCACCGTGGGCCGGGTGCAGACGCCCACGCTTTCCATCGTGGTGGAGCGTGAAGAGAAAATCCGCAAACACGTGTCGCGCGACTACTGGGAGGTGAAGGCCACCTTCGCGGCTGCGGCAGGCGAATATGACGGCAAGTGGTTCGACCCGAAGTACAAGAAGGGCGAAGACGCCGAAGCCCGCGCCGACCGCCTGTGGCACCAGGCTGACGCGCGCGCCATTGAAGCCGCAGTGCGCGGCCAACCGGGCACCGTGAGCGAAGAGGCCAAGCCCAGCACCCAGAGCAGCGGCCTGCTGTACGACCTGACCACCTTGCAGCGCGAAGCCAATTCGCGCTTCGGCTTTTCAGCCAAGACCACCTTGAGCCTGGCCCAGGCGCTGTATGAAAAGCACAAGGTGCTGACCTACCCGCGAACCGATTCGCGCGCCTTGCCCGAAGACTATGTGCCGGTGGTAAAAGAAACCTTCAAGATGATTGCGCAGGAAGACCTGCCCGGCCCGCTGCGCGAGCTGGCCCAGCATGCCGCCAAGGGCTTGAAGGAAGGCTATGTGCGGCCGAACAAGCGGGTGTTCGACAACACTAAAGTTTCAGATCACTTTGCCATCATCCCCACCCTGCAAGCGCCGCGTTCGCTGAGCGACGCCGAGGCCAAGCTGTACGACATGGTGGTGCGCCGGTTCATCGCGGTGTTCTACCCGGCGGCCGAATTCATGGTCACCACGCGCATCACGCAAGTCGCGGGCCATACTTTCCAAACCAACGGCAAGGTGCTGGTCAACCCGGGCTGGCTGGCGGTGTACGGCAAGGAAGCGCAAGACGAAGACGCCAACCTGGTGGCCATCACGCCGAATGAAAGGGTCGCCACCACTGAGGTGCAGGTGCTGGCCAACAAGACGCGGCCGCCGGCGCGCTACACCGAGGCCACGCTGCTGTCGGCCATGGAAGGCGCGGGCAAGATGATCGACGACGATGAACTGCGCGCGGCCATGGCCGAAAAGGGCCTGGGCACGCCGGCCACGCGCGCGGCCACCATCGAAGGCCTGATCATGGAAAAGTACATGCTGCGCGACGGCCGCGAACTGGTGCCCACGGCCAAGGCCTTTCAGTTGATGACGCTGCTGCGCGGCCTGGGCGTTGAAGAGTTGACGCGCCCGGAACTCACCGGCAACTGGGAATACCAGCTCGCCGAGATGGAGCATGGCCGCTTGAAGCGCGACCAGTTCATGGCCGAGATCGGCAAGATGGCCGAAGGCATCGTGCGCCGCGCCAAGGACTACGACCGCGACACCATTCCCGGCGACTACGCCACGCTGGCCACGCCCTGCCCCAACTGCGCCGGCGTGGTCAAGGAGAACTACCGCCGCTACACCTGCACCGGCTTGGCCGCGGATTTAGACGGCGCCGGTTGCGGCTTCAGCATCACCAAGATCCCGGGCAGCCGCAGCTTCGAGTTGAACGAAGTCGAGCAGTTCCTGCGCGACAAACGCATCGGCCCGCTGGAAGGCTTTCGCTCCAAGGCGGGCTGGCCGTTCACCGCCGAGCTGAAGCTGGCGTTCGATGAAGAGAGCAAGAACTGGAAGCTCGAATTCGACTTCGGCGAAGAGCAGCGCGCGGCCGGCGAAAGCGGCGAGGCGATCGACTTTTCAGCCCAGCAAAGCCTGGGTGCGTGTCCGAAGTGCCAGGGCCATGTCTATGAACACGGCACCAGCTATGTGTGCGAGCGCGCCGTCGGCGCTAACGTGACGTGTGACTTCAAGAGCGGCAAGATCATCTTGCAGCAGCCCGTGGCGCGCGAGCAGATGGCCAAGCTGCTGGCCGGCGGCAAGACCGACCTGCTGGAAAATTTTGTGTCCAACAAGACGCGGCGCAAGTTCAAGGCTCGCCTGGCCTATGACGCCAAGGAAGGCAAGGTCAGCTTCGAGTTCGAGCCGCGCGCCGTGCGCCCCGCGGGCAAGGCCGCAGCGGGCAAGCCAGCCGCAGCCAAGACTGCCGCGCGCAAGACGGCCAAGGCCTGAAACCGCAGGGTGCAGCGGAAACGCGGCGCGCTGCGACACAATCTGCGCCACTGACTTGTCTTGAGAGAATTGCCCATGGTGTTGAGTGGATTGCGTGGCTGGCTGCGCGCTTTGGCGCTGGGTGCCTTGCTGGGTGCAGGGGTGGCGCAGGCCGCGCTGGTGTTCGCCATCAACGAAGGCGTGACCTACCGCGTGCCCAACGACGAGATCCGCGCTCGCTACGCCGCGATCGCCGCAGACCTGTCCAAGCTGCTGGCGCAGCCCGTGGTGATCGAACCCGTGGCCGACTATCCCAGCCTGCGCAAGGGCCTGTCCGAGCGCGCTTTCGATCTGGCCATGGTGCACCCGGCGCACATTTCCATCCTGGCCATGAAACAGTCGGGCTACAAGCTGCTGGTGCTGACCAAGGGCTACCAGGACTACAAGGCCAGCGTCCTGGTGCGCAGTGATTCGCCGCTGAAGACGTTGGCCGACCTGCGCGGCCGCCGTATCGGCGCGCCTGACGAAGATTCCATCACGGCCTGGATGTTGCGAGCCACGCTGCGCGACCAGATCGGCCATGCCAAGAACGCCAGCCTGGTCTACACCCGTTACCAGGACGCGGTGCCCTTCTTCGTGGACAACCATCTCACCGAAGCCGGTGCCACCGCGGCCACGAGCGTGGTGCGCGCGTGGCTGGAAAAGGGTGGGCGCGTGCTGGGCGCGTCGCGGCCGGTACCGATCAAGCACCTGATCGCCGGCCCCACGCTCAGCGCCGAGCAGATCGACAAGGTGCGCGAGTACCTGTTAGCGCTGGATGGCACCGAAGACGGGCGCAAGAAGCTGGCGCCCACCAAATTCAGCGGCTTCGTGCGCGGCGATGAGGCTGAGCTTCTCGCCCTGGGCGCCTGGCTGGGTTTGTAACGCAGCGCTTCGCTGCGCCCATGTCGCTCGTCGTTCTCAACAAACTGGTGGCGCTGTTGCTCACCGTGGCCATGGGCTACGTGGGTGGGCGTGCGCGCTGGTTCGGCCACGAGGCTGCGGCCAATGTGTTCTCCGCCGCGGCGCTGTACCTGTTCATCCCGGCGCTGCTGTTTCGCACCACCTCGCGCATCGCTCTGGCGGAGTTGCCGCTGGGCGTGCTGGCCGCCTACTTTGTGCCTGCACTGGCGGTGATCCTGGGCGTGTATGTGCAGCAGCGCCGTGCCCGCGCACGCAGTGGGCCCGAGGTGGCGGTGCCGGCGGTGCGCGCCCTGGCGGCAACGTTCGGCAACACCGTGCAGATGGGCATTCCGCTGGCGTTGGCGCTGTACGGCGAGGCCGGCCTGGGCCTGCACCTGACCATTGTGAGCATCCACGCGCTGGTGCTGCTGAGCCTGATCACGCTGCTGGTGGAACGCGACCTCGCGCGCGAACGCATGCGCGCCGACCCGGGCATCAGCCGCTGGTCGGTGATGACGGCCATGCTGGGCAGCACCTTGATCCACCCCGTGGTCTTGCCCGTCGTGGCCGGCTTGCTGTTCAATGCCACCGGCCTGGCGCTGCCCGGCTTTGTCGATGAAACGCTGGCCCTGCTCGGGCTGGCCGTGGTGCCGCTGTGCCTGGTGTTGATCGGTCTGTCGCTGGCTGAATATGGCCTGGCCGGGCGCACCCGGCCGGCGCTGGCCCTGGCCGCGGTGAAGCTGGTGCTGCTGCCCGCGGCGGTGCTGGCGGTGGCCTACCTGGCCTTCGGCTTGCGCGGCGTGCCGCTGTCGGTGCTGGTCATGGCCGCGGCGCTGCCGGTGGGCGCCAACCCGTTGATCTTTGCCCAGCGCTACCGCACGCTGGAGGCCGAGACGGTGGCCGCCATCGTCGTCTCGACCCTGGGCTTTGCGTTGACCGCGCCGCTGTGGCTGCTGCTGCTGCAGCACTTGTAGCGCCGCCAGCATGGCACTGGGACAATGCCCGTCATGACCCCGCACGACATCCCCGCCTACATGGCCCACCTGGGTGTGGCTGCACGGGCCGCGGCCACCACCCTGGCTGCCGCCCCCACCGCCGCCAAGGACCAGGCCCTGCGCGCCTTGGCGCAGTTGCTGCGCGAGCGCACCCCGGCGCTGCAACAAGCCAATGCGCTTGACTTGACGGCCGCACGCGCCGCCGGCCTGGCCGAGCCGCTGGTCGATCGTTTGAAGCTAACGTTAGAGATCATCAACACCGTGGCCGAAGGCTGCGAGCAGATCGCCGCCATGCCCGACCCGGTGGGCGAGATCACTGAACTCAAGCGCCGCCCCAGCGGCATCAGCGTGGGCCGCATGCGCGTGCCGCTGGGCGTGTTCGGCATGATCTATGAGAGCCGCCCGAACGTGACCATCGAGGCGGCCAGCCTGGCCATCAAGAGCGGCAACGCCTGCATCCTGCGCGGCGGCTCCGAGGCCTTGCAATCCAACCTGGCGCTGTGGGCCTGCGTGCGCGATGCGCTGGCCCAGGCCGGCCTGCCGAGCGACGCCGTGCAACTGGTGCAAACCACCGACCGTGCCGCCGTGGGCCGGCTGATCGCCATGCCCGAGTATGTGGACGTGATCATTCCGCGCGGCGGCAAGGGGCTGATCCAGCGCATCAGCGCCGAGGCCAAGGTGCCGGTGATCAAGCACCTCGACGGAAACTGCCATGTCTATGTCGATGCGCAAGTTGACATCGAACAGGCCGTGCGCGTGACCGACAACGCCAAGACGCAGAAAGTCAGCCCCTGCAATGCCGCGGAGTCCTTGCTGGTGCACCGCGACCAGGCCGCACATTTCTTGCCGCGCATCGGCGAAGTCTTCGCGGCCAAGGGCGTGGAAATGCGCTGCTGCCCGGCCGCCGCGGCGCTGCTGGCCGGGCTAGCCGGGGCCAAGGTCGTGGCGGCGAGCGAAGAAGACTGGGCCACCGAATACCTGGCGCCCATGATCAGCATCAAGCTGGTGGCCAGCTTCGATGAGGCACTGGCTCACATCAACCGTTATGGTTCGCACCACACCGACGCCATCCTCACCACCAGCCATGTCAACGCCATGCGCTTCTTGCGCGAGGTGGATTCAGCCAGCGTGATGGTCAACACCAGCACGCGCTTTGCCGATGGTTTTGAGTACGGCCTGGGCGCCGAGATCGGCATTTCCACCGACAAGCTCCATGCCCGCGGGCCGGTGGGGCTGGAGGGGCTGACGTCGCTGAAGTGGGTGGTGCTGGGCCAGGGTGAAGTGCGGGTCTGATCGGCGCCATGCTTGACCCACGCACGGTACTGGTGCTGTTTTCAGGGGGCCAGGACTCAACTGTCTGCCTGGCCTGGGCGCTACAACGTTTCAGATCTGTCCACACCGTGGGGTTCGATTACGGCCAGCGGCATCGGGTTGAACTTGAGTGCCGGGGGCGCGTGCTGGCCGGGCTGCGCGCCGGCTTCAGCCAGTGGGCGCCGCGGCTTGGGCCAGACCAGGTGCTCGACCTGACCAGCCTGGCACAAATCGGCGGCAGCGCGCTCACCGAAGAGCGTGCCATTGCCATGCAGGCCAACGGCTTGCCCAACACCTTTGTGCCCGGGCGCAACCTCCTGTTCTTCACTTATGCCGCGGCGCTGGCGTACCGGCTCGGTGCCTCGGTGCTGGTGGGCGGGATGTGCGAGACCGACTATTCCGGCTACCCCGATTGCCGCGACAACACGCTCAAGGCCTTGCAGGTGGCGTTGTCGCTGGGGCTGGCCGCGCCCATGACCATCGAGACGCCGCTGATGTTCATGACCAAGGCGCAGACCTGGGCGCTGGCTGAAGAGCTGGGCGGCGCGGCCTTGAACGACATCATCATCGAGCACAGCCACACCTGCTACCTGGGTGATCGCACGCAGCGCCATGTTTGGGGCCATGGCTGTGGCGCCTGCCCGGCTTGCGAACTGCGAGCGCGCGGCCATGCCCAGTGGCGCGCCGCGGCGCTGGGCGAAGCATGACCAGCACCCACCTGGTGGCGTTGGGCGTGGCCGCATTGCTGGTCTTTTGGATGCTGGGCGCGCACAACCGGCTCATGACGCTGCGCAACGCCATCGGTGCGGCCTGGGCGCAGCTGGACGACGCGTCGCGCCAGCGTGGGCAGGCCGTGGCTGAATTGACCTCGCAACTGCGCGCGCACCTGCCGCATGAGCATGGTTCGCTGGACGCGCTGCTGGTGGCCAACACCCAGGTGCAAGATGCTTGCGCCGCCGTGCGCGCCCGCCCCAGCGCGGCCGCCGTGGCGCTTACCTTGGCCGGCGCCGAGGTGGCGCTCGGCGCCAGCCTGAGCCGTGTGCTGGCGTTGCTTGAGCAGCACCCGGCGCTGCTGGCCGATGACGCCGTGGCGCCGCCCGTGCTGGCCCTGCGCCAGGCCGAGCCGCGCCTGGCCTTTGGCCGGCAGTTATTCAACCATGCCGCCGCCGCCTACAACCAGGCGGCGCTACAGTGGCCCACCCGCGCGGTGACCCGCCTGTTCGGTTTCAGCGCCGCCGGCCTGCTTTGAATCCAACGCCCAGCGAACGACACGAAAGACCACGATG
>JAYUHT010000642.1:0-7688 GCA_043766725.1 Burkholderiales bacterium
CCGTTGCCGGTGCCCTCCCCCGGGCTCTGGCCGGCACCGACGACGATGGCAACACGATCCTTTAAACGCATTTGTCCCCACTCCCTGATTTGAGTTCGATTCCGGACTCTACAGGTCCTTTGAACTGCCGGCGCTTTCAGGCGGGCGTCGCATCAGAACCGCCGGGCCGGCAGGGGCCCGCCGTGCACCGGCAACTCGACCACCGCCGTGCCCTTTGCCGTGGTCTCGCCCAACTGGTTGTTGACCCACACCTCGAGATCGACCAGGTGCGCGCCCTCCTCGACCCGCTTGTCGACAACCTTTGCGCGGCACCAGGACACGTCGCCGAAGATGTTGGGGCGGCGCACCGTCACATTAAGGCGGCGCAGAAAGCCGTCGTCGCCGATCCAGTTGGTCATCAGCTGGCCGATCCAGGAAATGCGCTGCGGCCCGACATCGTAGCCGCCGGGCATGCCGACCTCGCGCGCCATCGCCTGCTCGGCATGGCCGCGCGCCGGACTGTCCTGGGCGCCGGTCTTGGGGTCGATGAAGGCGTCGGCGGGATGGCGCTTGCGCATCATGGTGGCGCGCCGGTGCGCCTGATAGCTGTGGCCGCCGCCGGAATACCAGCAGATCATGTCGGTGATGTTGAGCGGCCCCTTGAGCATTGGCTGGACGCCGTCACCCACGCACACCTGGTCCCACCAGCGCGGCGCCCTACCGCGCAATTCCTCGTTTTCGATGGCATGGGCGATGTGTTCGAGTTCGTCGGGCGAATAGCGATGCGTCTCGCGCGCCGCGTAACTCAAACCGTCCCGGGCCTTGGCGCGCGGCACCCGCGCGGTGCTGCCCAGGGCACGACACACCAGTTCGCCGTGCTGATTGGTGTAGCGCACTTCGCCGGTCTGGATGATGAATTTCTTCGCCTTGCCGCCCTCTTTCTCGACCGCGTCCAACAGGCGGGCGCGCACCGTGAAACTGTCGCGGTGGCGGATCGGCCGGTACCACTCCCAATCGGTGCCGCCGTACAGCCACTGAATGCCGCGCAGCTTAGGCGCCACCACCGTGGTGTCGATGGTGTACAGAAAACAACCCGGCGCCAGAGCGGCTTGCCACTTGGTGGCCGCGCCGTAAGCCGGGTCGCAGAACAGCGGGTTCTCGTCGCCCAGGCCCCAGCAGAAGTGGCGCACGCTGTCGGGCGCGGCCTCGGTGTTCCAGGTCTGGTTGGTGCGGCGCAGCGGCACGCCGATCAGGCTGCGCGCTTCTTCGAGCGCGCCTGGCCACAGGGCCGGGGCTTGCGCATCGGCTTGGTTCGGCGCAATCGATTCGGGTTCAGTCATGGCGTGAGTCCAGTTGCAGCAGCCTTGCTATGCAATGACGCCGGCCGCCTTCAATTCGGCAATCTCGGCCGCAGGCAGGCCGAGCAGTTCGCCAAACACGAAATCGTTGTGCTCGCCCAGGGCCGGGCCGCAGCGCTCGATGTGCGGCGCGAAGTCTGAAAACACCCACGGCGCGCGGAACATGTCTTCTTCGCCGTAGAAGGGAATCGTGACGCGAGTCTTGACGCCGCGCGCCGCCAGGTGCGGGTCGTGCCACTGCTCTTGCACCGACAACACGGGTGATGAAGCGATGCCGGCCGCGCGCAGCCGCGCCACGAGTTCGTCGCGCGGCTGCGTGGCCGTCCAGCGCGCCAGCGCGGCGTCAATCTGCGCGGCGCTGGTTTGGCGGCCGGCCAGGCTGGCGTGGCGTGCATCACCCGCCCATGGCGCACCAGGCACCAGGGCGCACAGGGCCTGCCACTGCGCGTTGCTGCTCACCGCAATCGTTAACCAGGCATCGCTGCCGGCGGCGGGGTAGATGCCGTGCGGCGCCATGTCGGGGTGGGCATTGCCGCTCGGTGCAGGCTGGCGCTGCTGCACTTGTGCGTCCAGCAGATGCGCTCGCAACACGCCGAGCAGCGCCTCAACCTGCGACAGGTCGATGTAGCAGCCCTGCCCCGTGGCGCGAACGCGCTTCAGCGCGGCCAGCAAGGCCAGCAGCCCGTGCACCGAGGCATTCGGGTCGCCCAGACCGAAGTTCAGCGCGCCGATCGGCAGCTCGCCGGGGTAGCCGACCAGCGCCTCCAGGCCGACGAAGGAAGACATGGTTGGCGCATACGCGCGCATCGCCGCCATGCTGCCGAACTGGCCCGCCGCCGACATGGCCAGCATCACCAAACGCGGGTTCACGGCGTGCAGCGCGTCAAAGCCCAGGCCGCTGCGTTCCATGGCGCCGGGCGACATGTTTTCGATCACCACGTCGCTCATCGCGGCCAGCCGCTTGGCCAGCGCCACCGCCTGCGGCGCCTTGGCATTCAGCGTGATGCCCAGCTTGCCATGGTTGATCTGGTGGTACATGGGCGACATCTCCATGCTCGGCCCTGGCACCACCTTGCCATCGCGCCACACCTTTCCGGCCAGGCGCAGGTTGTCGGGCCGCAAGGCATGCTCGACCTTGATGACCTGTGCCCCCAGCTCAGCCAGCATGGTGCCCACCCAGGGGGCAGACCAGACCCAGCCGAAATCGAGCACGCGCAAGCCTTGCAGCGGCCGGCTGATTGAGCCTGGCGTTGGCGTTGGCGGCACTTTGGGCACAGCACTGAGCAAGCTGGCGCTGATGTCGTGGGCAACCTCGCTGCGTGACTCAAGCGTGTGAAACGGCAGGCCCGGTGCCAGCACGGCGTGGCCCGCCACGCTGGCGGGTTGAAGGAAGCCGCGCTGCGCAAACTGCGGCGTGCGCAGGACTTGGTCGAATTCATGCACCGGCGCCACGATGAGGTTGTTGCGCAGGGCAATGGCCTCCAGCTCGGCCTTGGTGTGCCGCGCCAGCCAGGGCAGCAGCAGCGCGTCGACTTCCTGCGGGTATTGGGTGCCCATGGCGCGCAGGGATTGGTAGCGCGGCAGTGCGGCCCAATCCGGGTTGCCCATGGCCTGAACCAGGCGCTGCCACTCTTCGCGCGTGCGCCCGCAAATGCAGACCTGGCCATCCTGGCACGGCAGCATCACGTACGGGTAGGCGCCAGCCGAACCTGATGCCCGCCGGCCGCTGCGCTGCCACTGCAAGCCGTGGTGAATGTAGACCGGGCAGTTGCCCGCCACGTAGCTGGCCAGCACCTCGGTGAGCGCAATGTCGACCACGCGGCCGCTGCCGTGCTGCTCGCGCACGTCAAGCGCCAGCAGGCAACCCGCCGCGAGCATGGCGCCGGCCTGGTGTTCGGCCACGCCGGCCGGCAAGCTCAGCGGTGCGCGGCCGGGCTCGCCCAGCGCCCAGGCCACGCCGCTGAGTGCCTGGGCGTCCAGCGCCGTGCCGGGGTGGGCGGCGTAAGGGCCGCTCAGGCCGAAGGGCGTGGCCAGGCCCAGCACCAGGTGCGGCGCACGCTCACGCAGCGCGGCCACGCTGCCGGCCAGCGCGTGCAGGCTGTGTGGGGCGTCGCACAGCAAGATGTCGGCTTGGGCCAGCAGCGCATCGAGCGGCGTGCCCAGCGATGAGTCTGCATCGCTCTTGCCGGCGGCCAGCGCCTCGCGCGCCAAGGCCAGCGCATTCGGCGCCGTGCCCGTTTCCTCATCCGTTAATGTCGGCAGACCGAAGCGCGACACCTGCGCCCCCATGCGCGCCAGTAACCAGCCGGCGTAGGCCGCGGCCAGGCCGCTGCCGGCACCGGTCCATTCGATCACGCGCAGCGGCGTTGCGGCGTTCATGGTTAACGTTTCATTCGGGCTGGATGCCGGCGGTGCGCGCCAGGTCACCCCACTTGCGCGTTTCCGCCTGCACCCATTCGCGCAGTTCGCCCGGCGTGGTGGGCGCGGCGTCGATGCCCAGCGCGGCCAGGCCGTCGGCAAACTCCTTGTCGCGCAGGATGCGGGTCATCTCTTCATTGAGCTGGCGCACGATGGGCTCGGGCGTCCTGGCCGGCGCGAAGGCGGCGATGAAGCCCACCAGTTCATAGCCCGGCAAACCCGCTTCGGCCAGCGTGGGCATGTCGGGCATGGCCGCCGAGCGCCTGGCGCTGGACACGCCCAGCGCCTTGACCGCGTTGGCGCGAACGTGCGGCAGCATGAGCGCAATGTCGCCAAACAGCATCTGGATCTGGCCGCCGCGCAAATCGGTCAGGGCCGGCGCGTTTGACTTGTAGGGCACGCTCACCAAATCGACCCCGGCGCTGGCCTTGAACATTTCAGACGACAGCCGCGCCGAGCCCGTGCCGCTGCCGAAGTTCAGCTTGCCCGGGTTGGCCTTGGCGTAGGCGATGAACTCCTTCAGGTTGGCCACCGGCACATCGTTGTTCACGCACAGCACCAGCGCGGCAATGGCCATGCGCGTGATGGGCGCGAAGTCGCCCAGCGGGTCGTAGGGCAGGTTTTTCACGAAGCTGGCGTTGCCGGCGTGGGTGGTGTTGGTGCCGATCAGGATGGTGTGGCCATCGGGCGCGGCGCGCGCCACCGTTTGCGCCGCGATCACGCCACTGGCGCCGGCCATGTTCTCCACCACCACCGGCTGGCCCAGCACCTTCTGCAAGCGTTCAGCCAGGCGGCGCGTGATGGTGTCGGTGGCGCCGCCGGCGCCAACCGAAACGACCATGCGGATGGGCTTGCTGGGGAACGGCGCGGTCTGGGCCAGCGCGGGCAGCACGCCTGCCCCGGCCAGGAACAGGCCCGCCACGAAGCAGCGTGCCCAGTGCGCGGGGCCGGTTTGGTCTGGGTGCATGGTTGGTCTCCTTAACGAAACGGGTGAGTCAATCCTCGGCGTGCGCATCGAACGTGGTCTGGCCTTGATCGTTGTGCGCCCACAGGCGCCAGCCCTGCGCGTCGCGGCCCACACACAAATGCAAGGGCTGGCCGCAGAACACGGCGGCCACGTTGCGCGACACCAGCGCCGCCGGCTCGCGCCCCGACGCCGCGCGCAGCATCTCCAGCAGGAACAGCCCCGGAATGCTGCCGTTCACCACCAATGCCGGGTAGCCCTCTGCGCCCAGCGCGTAGGCCGCGTCGTAGTGGATGCGGTGCGGGTTGTCGGTGATGGCCGAGTAGCGGAACAGCAGGCGTTCGTCGGGCACGATGCGGCGCTGCGAGACGACGGGCGTGGGTGCGGGCTCAGACGCAGCAGCCTTGTGTGTTGCTGACGCTTGCGGCGTTGCAGGTGCAGCCGTGCCGCTGGCCGGGCGCAAGATGTAGCCCTGCCGCTCGGTCAGCACCGGCGCGCTGGCCCCTTCAAGAAAAATCTGGTGCTCGACCTGAACCAGCGCGAAGCGGCCCGAACGCCCTTGCTTGAACTGCACCTCGCCTTGCGTGGATTCGCGGCGCAACGGCGCGCCGATGGGAATGTCGCCGCTGAACCGGGTTTCGCGCCCGCCCAGCATCAGGCGCGGCAGGCCGATGTCGGGCAAGCTCACACTGAGCTGCGCCGTGCCATCGCTGCGCAATTGCGCCTGCGGCGTGGGCGCGTTGAACAGCAGCGGGTGCCAGCCGCGCGGCAAGGCGTCGCCTTCACGCAAGGCGGCGGGGTCGCGGTCGAGCAGCGCGGCCAGGCGGCGCACCAGCGTCAGGGTGCAGCGTTCGTGCAGCGAGGTGACGCTACCGCTGGTGGGTGCAGGTGCGGCGTCGGTCATGCCGCCATCTCGGTGAACTCGTTGCCATGCGGGTTGCTTGTCACCAGCACGTCACGCCCGACGAATTCAAGTTCTTGCATCCGCGCCAGCAACGCCGCATTCGCCGTGGTGGCCACCGCACGCTGGCCACCGGGCGTGGTGACGATGGCCACACCCTTAGGCGCTTGCTCGCGCCCATGCAGCACCGTGAAGCCAGCGATGCGTGCCGGGCCGGCGTAGTCAGCCAGCACATCAAGCGCAGGCGATTGGCAGGCCACCTCGGCGCTGACATCGGCCGCCACAAAGCCACGCCCCGGGGTCAAGGACCAGGCACCGAAACCCTGCTTGGTGAGCACGCCCGACACCGATGACACCAGCGCCGTGCGGCCGCGCCCGGCGCGCATCAACTCGGCGGCGCGGCAGGTGGCTTGCAGCACATAGTTGTTGTACGGCCCGCCGGCGAAGGGCATGCCGCCGGTGACGGTGAGCGCGCGTTGCAGCGGCAGGCCCAGCGCGGCGGCATAGACCTGCACGGCCACGGGAAAGCAGCTGTACAAATCCACCAAATCGATTTGCTCTGCCGGCACGCCCAGTGCATGCAATGCCGCCTGCCCGGCGATGCGCGCGCCGGGGCATTCGTACAGCGTCTCGCGCGCAACCACCGGCAGCATGTGATTGGCCTGTGTGCTGGCCAGCGGGTAGACCCAGCGCGCCGGGTCGATGCCCAGTTCGGTGGCGCGCGCGGCTGAGCAAAACAGCAGGGCAGCGGCCTGGTCAACGTTCCAGGTGGAGCAATGCGCGCGCGTATAGGGGAAGGCCTGCATCGGGTTGCGCGGCGCGGCCTCGCGCACCTCGGCCGCCGTGACGGCGCTGCGCTGCCAGGCATGCGGGTTGGCCGCGGCGACGGCGCTGAAGCGCTCGCCCAGCGCAGCCAGCTCATCGCGATGCTGCGCAACCGACCAGCCCTGGTGCGCGCGCCAGGCGCTTTCGATGATGGCGTACAGGCCCACTGGCATGCGCAGGCCGGCCCGCTTTTCCGCGGCATGGCGCAGTTCACTCGCGGGCGCGAGGTGGATGTCCGGGGCGTCGGGCTGCTGCCGCTCACTGGCCACCTGGCCCGCCAGCTGGGCGCGCAGCAAGCGCCAACCGGTATCGGCCCCCGCCACCAGCGCGGTGTGCACCTCGCCCTGGGCGATGCGCTCACAGGCCTGGCCGATCAAGGTTTGCTGCAGCACCCCCACATCGGCCAGCAAGGTGGTGGCTTGCGCGCCGATGTGGCGCGCCAGTTCGCCGGCCGGGTTGGCATAGTTCCAGCGCCCGCGCGGCACGGCGATGGACTGCACGCCGCGCAGCGCGTGCGCGCTGCCGCTGCTGGCGCCGGCAGCCTGCACCGCTTGCAGCATCAGGTCGACGGGCTCCAGCGCCGCGCGGAAGTCGTCTTCGCGTTGCATGGCCGTGCCAATGCCCACCAGCACCGGCGTGCGCTGCGCTGGGGTCATGGGGAAGCCTTCGTGCTGCGCCGGCGTGGCGGTGCGCTGCGCGCAGCTTGCAACGCGGCTTCGAGGTGCTGCGCATAGGCCTGGATGTCGCGCTCGGCGCGGCGGCGCGCGGCGTCGGCGTCTTGCACTTCGATGGCCTGCAGGATGCGCCGGTGCGCCTGCGTCACCAGCTTGCGCACATCGGCCGAGGCGAAGTGTTCGATGCGCGATGCCTCCAGCATCAACCCGGAAATGGACGCCGTAAAGGCGCGCAACAAGTCGTTGTGGCTGGCTGCGGCCAGTGCCGTGTGCCAGCTCGCGTTGTGCGCCAGAAAGCCCGGCACATCGTCTTGTGCAGAGTCATCAAGCCGGGCAGATATGGCGGCCAGCAGCTCAAAATCTTTTGCCGTGCGGTGGCGTGCCGCCAGGTAGGCCACCATCGGCTCCAGCGCCTGGCGCGCTTCCACCAGTGCATGCAGCGGCACCGCGCGGCCCTTGGCGAAGAGTTCGATCTGGCCGGCCAACTGCGCATCGGAGGGTTGCGACACCACCGAGCCGCCATAGCGCCCGGGGCGTGTGCGCACCAGGCCTTGCGCTTCAAGAATGCG
>JAYUHT010000643.1:0-19974 GCA_043766725.1 Burkholderiales bacterium
CCGCTGGCCAGCCATGCTGATGCTGCCCTTGGGATTCGCGCTGCTGCTGATCCAGGGTGTCTCCGAAATCATCAAGCGGGTGGCCTGGTTGGCGCACAAGTACGACGCCGACTTCCACTACGAGAGGCCGCTCCAATGACCATGCAATCCTTCGCCCCGATGATGTTCGCGGGGCTGATCCTGATCATGCTGATCGGCTTCCCGGTCGCCTTCTCGTTGGCGGCGCTGGGCCTGGGTTGCGGTTTCTTCGCGGTCTACATGGGCTGGTTCCCGGCTTCGTTCATGACCGCCCTGCCGCTCAACGTATTCGGCATCCTGTCCAACGATCTGCTGCTGGCGATTCCGTTCTTCACGCTGATGGGCACGATGCTCGAGCGCTGCGGCCTGGCCGAGGACATGCTCGATTCGATGGGGCAATTGTTCGGCCCGGTGCGCGGCGGCCTGGGCTACTCGGTGATCATCGTTGGCTTCATTCTCGGCGCCATCACCGGCACGGTGGCCGGCCAGGTGATCGCAATGGCCATGATCTCGCTGCCCGTGATGATGCGCTGGGGCTACAACATGCGTTACGCCACCGGCGTGCTGGCAGCGTCGGGCACGATCACGCAACTGGTGCCGCCCTCGCTGGTGCTGATCGTGCTGGCCGACCAATTGGGCAAGCCGGTGGGCGATATGTACAAAGGTGCCTGGGGGCCATCGATCCTGCAGATCGTGCTGTTTGCGCTCTATACCTTCATGCTGGCGCGCATCAAGCCCGAGCATGTGCCGGGGGTGCCCAAGACCGCGCGCACGCTGGAAGGCTGGGCACTGTGGTCAAAGTGCCTGCGCGGCATCGTGCCCTCAGCGGTGCTGATCTTTACCGTGCTCGGCAGCATGGGCGGCTTGCCAGGCATCGACACCGCAGTTGCCACGCCGACAGAAGCCGGTGCGATGGGCGCCGTTGGCGCCTTCATCCTGGCGGCGATACACAAGCGGCTGACCTGGGTTCTGGTGAAGGATGCGCTGGTCAGCACGATGCGTTTGACGGCGATGGTGGTCTTCATCCTGATCGGCTCACGCGTCTTCTCGCTCGTCTTTCAGGGCGTCGACGGCGGCATCTGGATCGAGCACATGTTGTCGGGCCTTCCAGGCGGGCAGATCGGCTTTCTGATCGCCGTCAACATCTTCATCTTCTTCCTCGCATTCTTTCTCGACTTCTTCGAGATCGCCTTCATCATCATTCCCTTCCTGGCGCCGGTGGCCGCCAAGCTGGGCATCGACCTGGTCTGGTTCGGCGTGATGATCTGCGTGAATATGCAGACCAGTTTCATGCATCCGCCCTTCGGCTTCGCACTGTTCTACCTGCGCGGCATCGCCGACACGCTGTTCAAGAACAAGGCGCTGCCACGCAAGGTCGAGTCCAAAGACATTTACATGGGAGCGATCCCATGGATCGGGATGCAGTTGATCCTGGTGGCGGTCGTCATCTTCTTCCCACAAACAGTGACCATCTTCCTCGACAAAGAGAAGGTGCTCGACATCAACAAGGCCGGTGAGCAGATCCAGCAGATGGGCGGTGGCCGCACCAATTCGCCGGCTGCTGCCGTCGATCCGGCACAGGCACTTTCACCGGCGAGCGCCGCGTCGGCTGCTGCCGCCGACGACCCGATGGAAGCCGTGCGTCGCGCGCTGGAGCAAGACAAGGCGAAGAAGTAAAAAGGGGCCGCGGCGCCGTGCCGCAGCCCCTCGCATGTTGACGGGCAGCAGCCCCGTCAGCCCGTCACCCCGCGTGGCAGCGCCGCGCTCACAGCTTCGCGCTTTGCATGTAGTCGTCGAACCCGGCTTCGGTGAACCGGAACCACAGGTTGACGTCGCGGCGGAAGGCTGAGAAGTCCTCGTAAACCTTCTTCCAGGCCGGGTTGGTGGCAGAAAGCTCGGAGTACAGGGCCATCGATTCCTTGAAGGCACCGTCCATCAGATCCTTCGGGAAGCGGAACAGCTTGGTGCCGCCGGCCACCAGGCGCTTGAGCGCGGCCGAATTGCGCGCGTCGTACTTGGCCTGCATGTCGGTGTGCGCATAGGCTGCAGCCGCTTCGACGATCGCCTTGTACTCGGCCGAAAGCGCCTCGTAGGCTTTGATATTGACGTGCAGGTCGAGTTGGGGCCCACCTTCCCAGTAACCGGGGTAGCCGTAGTGTTGGGCAATCTTCTGGAAGCCGAGTTTCTCGTCGTCGTACGGGCCGACCCACTCGGCCGCATCGATCGTGCCCTTCTCCAGCGCGGTGTAAATCTCGCCGCCCGGGATGTTGGCCGCCACGCCGCCCATGCGCTCCCAAACCCTGCCGCTGAAACCGCCGGTGCGGAACTTGAGGCCCTTGATGTCGGCCATCGACTTGATCTCTTTGCGGAACCAGCCCCCCATCTGCGCGCCGGTATTGCCCATCGGGAAGCTGATGATGTTGTAGTTGCGATAGAACTCGCGCATCAGCTTCAAGCCGTTGCCTTCGTACATCCAGGCTGTCATCTGGCGGCTGTTGAGGCCGAACGGGATGGCACAGCCGAGGGCAAAAGTCGGATCCTTGCCGAAGTAGTAGTAAGGCGCGGTATTGGCGCATTCAACGGTGCCGGCCTGCAAGGCATCGACAGTGCCGAATGCCGGCACGATTTCGCCTGCGGCGTGCGTGGAGATCTGGAACTTGCCGCCAGTCATGTCGCTGACCTTTTTGGCAAACACGTCCGCCACACCAAACAGCGTGTCCAGCGACTTGGGGAAGCTGGAAGTCAGGCGCCAGCGAAGGCTCGCCTGGGCATGCACGATGGCCGGTGCCGCGCCGGCGGCCAGCACGCCCGCAATGCCAGCGCTGCGAACAAATGAACGACGTTCCATGAAGGGTCTCCTGCAAACGAAAGTGAGAGGGCTCAAACGCGGCGGATTCTAGGTTTCACCCATAGGCGACCGAGGCGGGTTTTCCCGCGCGAAACCCCGTCAACCAGACCGCGCAACATGCATTGCGCGCAAGTTCAACTGCCGGCCATCTTCATGCGCGAAACGAGCACCGAGCCGATCGTCTTGTTGCCCGAGGTGTAGGTGTCGGCACCAATGGCCACTACATCTTTCAACATTTGCGGCAGGGTGCCGGCAATCGTCACCTCTTGCACCGGGTAGGCGATCTGCCCATCTTCCACCCAGAAGCCTGCGGCGCCGCGCGAATAGTCGCCGGTCACGTAGTTCACGCCCTGGCCCATGAGTTCGGTGACGAACAGGCCGCGGCCCAGCCGCTTGAGCATCACGTCCAGGTCATCGGCCGGTCGCGTCAAGCGGCTGGTCAGTGCCAGGTTCTGCGAGCCGCCGGCATGGCCCGTGGTGAGCATGTTCAGCTTGCGCGCTGAGTAGGTTGACAGAAAGTAGCTGCGCACCACGCCCTTTTGCAACAGGCGGCGCGCTTGCGTGCGCACGCCTTCATCGTCGAACGGCGCGCTGCCCTTGCCGCGCAGGATGAACGGGTCTTCGTCGATGTCGATGTGCTCGGCCCAGGCCTGCTTGCCCAGGCTGTCGAGCAAGAAGCTGGCCTTGCGGTACAGCGAGCCCCCGCTCGTGGCCTGCACATAGGCGCCCAACAACCCTGCGGCCACCGGCGCTTCAAACAACACCGGCACTTCGGCCGTGGCTTGCTTGCGCGGCTTCAGCCGCGACAGCGCCCGTTCGGCGGCATAGCGGCCCACCTCTTCCGGGCCGGCCAATTCGCCCGGCGAACGCATGCTGGTGTACCAGGCATCGCGTTGCATGCCGTTGCCGCGCCCGGCGATGGGCGAGACCGACAAGTAGTGCCGCGAACTGGCATAGCCGCCACGAAAGCCCTGGCTGTTGCCGGCCCAGAAGTGCGACTGCTGCGCCGACACGCCTGCGCCTTCGCTGTTGGTGATGAGCTTGCTGGTGCGCAGTGCCGCGTCTTCGCAGCGCCGCGCCAGCTCAGCGGCCGCGCTGGCGTCGATGTCCCACGGGAAGAACAGTTGCAACTCGCGCGCCACTTCCTGCGCCGTGGCCAGGTCTTGCGCTTCGGGCAGGCCGGCCGCCGGGTCTTCAGCGGTGAAGCGGGCGATGTCGTAGGCCGCCTTCACTGTTTGCTCCAGCGCGGCGCGCGAAAAATCCGAAGTGCTGGCATTGCCCCGGCGCTGGCCCAGATAAACGGTCACGCCGAGCGACTTGTCGCGGTTGCGCTCGACGTTTTCCAGCTCGCCTTTGCGCACCGAAACCGACAGCCCCACGCCTTCGGAGACCTCGGCCGCCGCGTCGCCTGCACCCAGCTGTTTGGCCAGCGCCAAAGTGTCGTCAACGATCTGCTGGAATTGCTCGCGCGGGTAAGCGAAGCCAGGGGCGGCACGGGTTTCAGGCATGGGTGTTCGGGCGCTTGCGAGCCCCGGGTGGGTGGGTGGCACGACGCTCTGAGAGAGCGCACGTCTATGATAGCGACGCATGCCCACCTACCCTGACGAGATTGAAGCCGCGGCCCCGGCCAGCGCACCTGAAGGCCCCAGCAAAACGCGCCTGAAGCAGCAGTCGCACGACTTGCAGGCCCTGGGGCTGGCGGTGTCTGAGTTGTCGGATCAGCGCCTGGCCAGGTTGGAACTGCCCGAAGGTCTGCGCGACGCCATCGAGCAATACCGCCGCACGCGCAGCCATGAAGGCCGGCGGCGCCAGTTGCAATACGTGGGCAAGCTGATGCGCAACGTGGCTGCCGAACCGCTGCGCGAGGCGGTGGCGGCGTCCAAACTCGGCAGTACCCGCGACACCCTTGTGCTGCATGAAACCGAGCGTTGGCGCGACGCCCTGCTGGCCGATGATGAAGCGCTGACGCGCTGGCTGGCCGAGCATGCCGATGCCCAAAACAACGCCGACGCCCAGCGCCTGCGCAGCCTGGTGCGGGCCGCGCGCCGTGACGCCGCGCTGCCCATCGAGCGGCGCAACCCGCGCAGCACGCGCGAGCTGTTCCAGTTGCTGCGCCCACAGGTTGCCGCGGCCGTGGCCGCGCAACTCGACACCGAGCCTGCTGCCGATTCAACCCAGGAAGACGCATGACTTCGTTCGACCCGGTGCGCATCGGCCTGGTTTCAGTCAGCGACCGCGCCTCGGCCGGCGTCTACGCCGACCAAGGCATTCCGGCCTTGCAAGACTGGTTGCAGCGCTGCGTGCGCAACCCCATCACCTGGGCTACAAGGCTCATTCCTGACGAGCCCGAGCAGATCAGCGCCACGCTCATCGAACTGGTTGATCAAGCTCGTTGCCACCTGGTGCTCACCACCGGCGGCACCGGCCCGGCGCTGCGTGACGTCACGCCCGAGGCCACGCTGGCGGTGGCGCACAAGGTGATGCCCGGCTTTGGCGAGCAGATGCGCGCCATCAGCCTGAACTTCGTGCCCACGGCCATTCTGAGCCGGCAGGTGGCGGTGATCCGCGGCGCGGCGCTGATCATCAACTTGCCCGGCCAGCCCAAGGCCATTGCCGAAACCCTGCAAGGCCTGCCGCAGGCCACGCCGCCGGTGCACGGCATCTTCGCCGCCGTGCCGTATTGCGTCGATCTGATCGGTGGGCCCTACCTGGAAACCGACCCCGCCTTGTGCAAGGCGTTCAGGCCGAAATCAGCGCAGCGTTCCTAACGTTTCGCGTCACTTCACCAGTCGGTTCAAGCCTTCAGCGTCGAAGCGTTCAGTGCGGTGCGCGTCTTGCGGCACGCATTCGCTCTTGGGCAATTCGCGCGCCCCGGAAGACAGCGTCTCAATCGCCTGCCACAGCAGCGCAATTTGGTGCTCATGGCCGCTGGCGCTGTCAATCAGCCCACGCATGGCTTGGGCCACCGGGTCGTCGCCGTTGGTCACGCCGTAGGCTGAAAAGCCCATCTTCGCCGCAGCCTGCTCCCGCGCCGCATCGGCCGATTTCTGCACGATGCGCGCCGGTATGCCCACCGCCGTGGCGCCGGCCGGCACCGCTTGCATCAGCACCGCGTTCGAGCCCACGCGTGCGCCGTCGCCCACCGTGAAGCCACCCAGCACCTGGGCGCCAGCGCTGACGATCACGCCACGCCCCAAGGTGGGGTGGCGTTTGGTGCCCTTGCCCAACGAAGTGCCACCCAAGGTGACGCCTTGGTAAATGGTGCATTCATCGCCCACTTCAGCCGTCTCACCGATCACCACGCCCATGCCGTGGTCGATGAACACCCGCCGCCCAATACGGGCGCCGGGGTGGATTTCAATGCCGGTGAAAAAGCGCGCCAGGTGTGAGATGAAGCGCCCCAGCCATTTGAAGCCGGCGCCCCAGGCGGCATGCGCCCAGCGGTGCAACACCAGCGCATGCAGGCCCGGGTAGCAGGTCAGCACGTCGAACGTGGAGCGCGCGGCGGGGTCGCGCTCGCGGATGCAGGCAATGTCGTCGCGCAGGCGTTCAAACATGGTCAGGTGGTTTCAGGGGCGGCGGGCCAGTGTATGCGTGGGGTTTGGCCCTTGCCGGCACGGGTGCATCAAGCCTTTTTCGCCATCGCCCGTGCCACTCCGCGCAAGATGTGAACCTCTTCGGTGCTGAGTTGCAGCCGGTTGGCCAATTGGTTCAGGCGTGGCAGCAATTTCTTCGGCACGGCCGGGTCGAGGTAGCCAATGTCTTGCAGCGCCTGGCGCCAATGGTCGAGCAGGCCTTGCACGGCGGCCGCGTCGGCAAGCGCCGGTTCGGCCGTGCGTGCCTGCACGTCGAAGCCACCCAAGGCCTGGCGCCATTCATAGGCCAGGACCTGCACCGCTTGCGCCAGGTTCAATGACCCATAACCCGGCGCCGTGGGAATGCTCAGGGCCACATGGCAGCGGTAGACGTCTTCATTGGCCAGGCCGAAGCGCTCGGAGCCGAACACGAACGCCACGCTCTGCGGCGTGGCCGCCAGCGCAGTGAAATGCACGCGCGGCGCGCGCGTGGGCGGGCCAAAGTCGCGCGGCGTCATGGCCGTGGCGCACACATGCTGCATGCCCTCTAACGCTTCAGGCAAGCTGCTCACCACGCGCGCATGGGCCAGCACGTCGGCCGCGCCGCTGGCCATGGCCACAGCATCTTCATGGCACAGCACATCACTGAAACGCGGACTGACCAGGACCAAGTCGGTGAAGCCCATCACCTTCATGGCGCGTGCGGCCGCGCCCACGTTGCCGGCATGGCTGGTGTTCACCAGCACGAAGCGGGTGGCGCTGGGGTTGATTGGGCTCGCGGGCATGGCCGGTAAAATGTGAGATCGTCGCTGGCATTGTCAGTGTTGCTCTTTGCCAAAACCGCTGCCCTGCCCACGCCATGTCGCAATCCCTGCACCCCACGCTCAACATCGCCATCAAGGCCGCGCGCGCCGCCGGCTCGATCATCAACCGCGCCGCGCTTGATGTCGACCGGCTGCAAGTCACCGCCAAAGGCATCAACGACTACGTCACCGAAGTCGACCAAGCCGCTGAACGCGCCATCATCGAAGTGCTGCTCGAATCGTTCCCGGCGCACGGCATCCTGGCTGAAGAATCGGGCAGCACGCATGGCGCCAAGAACAGCGAGTTCCAGTGGATCATCGACCCGCTCGACGGCACCACCAACTTCATCCACGGCCTGCCCACCTACGCCGTCTCCATTGCCTTGTCGCTGCGCGGCGTGATGCAGCAAGCCGTGGTCTACGACCCGGCGCGCAATGACATGTTCTATGCCAGCAAGGGCCGCGGCGCGTTTCTGAATGACCGCCGCCTGCGCGTGGGCAAGCGCACGCGGCTGGACCAGGCGCTCATCGGCACCGGCTTTCCGTTTCGCAAGGGCGACGATTTCCAGCGCTACCTGAAGATGTTTGAAGCCGTGACGCAGGCCTGCGCCGGCGTGCGCCGCCCGGGGGCGGCCGCACTCGACCTGTGCTACGTGGCCGCCGGCTGGTACGACGGCTTTTTCGAAACCGGCCTCCAAGCCTGGGACATGGCCGCTGGCTCGTTGCTGATCACCGAGGCCGGCGGCTTGATCGGCAACTTCACCGGCGATGCCGACTTTCTGCATCGCCATGAAGTGGTGGCCGGCAGCCCGAAGATTTACGGGCAGTTGGTGCAGATGCTGGCGCCCTACAGCAGCGTCAAACAGGAAGCCAGACCCGAAGCGCCGGTGGCCGAGCCCACTGCGGATGAGGCCGTGCTGCAAGCCCTGCAGGCCGCGGCGCCGCGCAAGCCCTTGCGCGTGCGCAAGACCGACGAAACCGCTGGCTGAACCGGCGCAGCCCCGGCATGCAGGCAGGCAGCGCCAAGGGTGCCATCGGCGCCATCAATGCAGAGCGCATTGAAAGCGCCATGACCATGGATCTATCGGCCCACACGCCCATGATGCAGCAGTACATGCGCATCAAGGCCGAGTTTCCTGATACGTTGGTGTTCTACCGCATGGGCGACTTCTACGAAGTCTTCTTCGACGACGCGCGGCGCGCCAACGCCCTGCTCGACATCACCCTCACCGCGCGCGGCCAAAGTGCGGGCGAGCCGGTGGTCATGGCCGGCGTGCCGGCACACTCGCTCGAAGCCTATCTGGCTCGCTTGATCAAGCTCGGCCAGGCCGTGGCCATTGCCGAACAGGTGGGCGACGTGGCCACGGCCAAGGGGCCGGTGGAGCGCAAAGTCACGCGAGTCGTTACCCCCGGCACGGTGACCGACAGCGAACTGCTCGCCGAACGCGCCGACACGCTGCTGCTGGCGCTGCACCGCGAGCGCGCTGTCTATGGCCTGGCCTGGCTGGGGCTGAGCAGCGGCACGCTGGGCCTGACCCAGTGCAGCGAACGCGAGCTGCCCGTCTGGCTGGCCCGCTTGGACCCGGCCGAGCTGTTGTTCGACGCCGGCCTGGCCCTGCCCGAAGCCGCTGCGCAACTGCGTGCGGCGCGCACCCCGCGCCCGGCCTGGCAGTTTGATGCGGCGTTGGGCCAGCGCAAGTTGCTCGACCAGCTCCAGGTGGCCTCGCTGGCCGCGTTCAATGCGCAGGGCCTGAGCGCCGCGCATGGGGCAGCAGCCGCCCTGCTGGGCTTTGCCGAACACACGCAGGGCCAGGCGCTGCGCCACGTGAACACCTTGCACGTGCCGCGCAGCGATGAACTGCTCGACCTGAGCCCCGCCACCCACCGCAACCTGGAACTCACGCAAACCCTGCGCGGCGAGACCAGCCCCACGCTGCTGTCGGTGCTCGACACCTGCCGCACCGGCATGGGCAGCCGCAGGTTGCGTCAATGGTTAACCCAACCACAACGCGAGCGCAGCGTGGCGGCCAGCCGGCATGAGGCCATCCGGCACTTGCTGGCCGAAGGTTGCGATGAACTGCGCCAGGCCCTGCGCGAAGTGAGCGACGTGGAACGCAGCACCTCGCGCATCGCCTTGCGCCAGGTGCGCCCGCGCGAGCTTGCCGGCCTGCGCCACACGCTGGCGCTGCTGCCCACACTGGCCGCGGCCGTGCCCGCGCAGGGCAGCCTGCTCAAACAATGCCTGGAGGGCTTGCAACCCGATGAAGCGGTGACCAATGTGTTGCAGGCCATCGCCGAAGAGCCCGGCGTGCAGTTGCGCGACGGCGGCGTGATCGCGGCCGGCGTGGACTTCGAACTCGACGAGTTGCGCGCCATCGCCACCAACTGCGATGCTTTTTTGGTCGACCTGGAGTTACGTGAACGCGCCCGCACGGGCATCAGCAACCTGCGCGTTCAGTACAACAAGGTGCACGGCTTCTACATCGAGGTCACCGCATCTGGCCTGGGCAAGGTGCCCGCCGACTACCAGCGCCGCCAGACACTGAAGAACGCCGAGCGCTACATCACGCCCGAGCTGAAAGCGTTTGAAGACAAGGCCTTGTCGGCGCAGGAACGCTCACTGGCGCGCGAAAAGCAACTCTATGAAGAACTGCTTGATGCCCTGCAACGGCACCTCGAACCCTTGCGCCAATTGGCCAATAGCCTGGCCACGCTGGACGCGCTGGCCGCGCTGGCCGAGCGCGCCGCCACGCTGAACTGGTGCCAGCCGCAGTTCGTGCCGCAGCCCTGCATCGAGATCGAAGGCGGCCGCCACCCGGTGGTGGAAATGCGCCTGGCGCAGATGAGCGCGGGCGAGTTCATCGCCAACCCCACGCGGCTTGACGCACGCACCCGCATGCAAGTGATCACCGGGCCGAACATGGGCGGCAAGAGCACCTACATGCGCCAGGTGGCACTCATCGTGCTGTTAGCGGCGATGGGCTCGTACGTGCCGGCGGCGGCGTGCCGGCTGGGGCCGATCGACGCCATCCACACCCGCATCGGCGCGGCCGACGACCTGGCCAACGCCCAGTCCACCTTCATGCTGGAGATGACCGAGGCCGCGGCCATCATCCACGGCGCCACCGAACACAGCCTGGTGTTGATGGACGAGATCGGCCGCGGCACCAGCACCTTCGACGGCCTGGCCCTGGCCGGCGCCATCGCCAGCCACCTGCACGAGCGCAACAAGAGCTTCACGCTGTTCGCCACGCATTACTTCGAGCTCACCGAATTTGCAGCACGCCACGCCGGCGCCGTGAACGTGCATGTCAGCGCGGCAGAGAGCGCGGGCGGCATCGTCTTCCTGCATGAAATCCAGCCCGGCCCGGCCAGCCGCAGCTACGGCGTGCAGGTGGCGCGGCTGGCCGGCATGCCCGCTGCTTTGGTGCGCCAGGCCCGCGCCACGCTCGAAGCGCTGGAAGCACAGTCGCAGGCGCAGCAAGCGCAGGTGGATTTGTTCGCCGCCGCGGCGCCCGCGAGCGCGCCGGAACCGAACCGCGTGCAACAGGCGCTGGCGCGAATCGAGCCCGACAGCCTGAGCCCGCGCGAGGCGCTGGCGGCGTTGTACCTACTCAAACAAGTGGCTGCACAGGAATGAGTTCGAATCGCCCGCTGATCGTCTTCTCGCACGCCAACGGCTTCCCGGCCGGCTCGTACCGCCTGCTGTTCGAACACTGGCGCAGCTCCGGTTGCGAGGTGCAGGCGATCGAGAAGTTCGGCCACGACCCGCGCTTCCCGGTGAGCAGCAACTGGCCGCACCTGCGCGACCAGCTCGCCCAGTTTGCTGACGCCCACCGCGCCGGCCGCCAGGCGCACCTGGTGGGGCATTCGTTAGGCGGCTTCCTCAGCCTGCTGGTGGCGTGCCGGCGGCCCGAGCTGGCGGCCAGCGTGGTGTTGATCGATTCACCGTTGATTGCCGGCTGGCGCGCCCAACTCATTCGCGTGGTCAAGGCCACCGGCTTGATCGGCCGCTACTCCCCGGCCAAGGTGTCGCACCGGCGGCGCAACGAATGGGACAGCCGGGCTGCGGCGCACGCCCACTTTGCCGCCAAGCCAATGTTTGCCCGCTTTCACCCCGGCGCCCTGCATGACTATTTGCATGCCGGTGTTGAAGAGCAGGGCGGCCGCGCGCGCTTGAGCTTCGCACGCGAGGTGGAGACCCGCCTGTACAACACGCTGCCCCACCACCTGGGCCCGCTGCTGCGCCGCCACCCGCCACGCTGCCCGGTGGCCTACATCGGCGGCACGCACTCACCCGAAGGGCGCATCGCCGGGCTGGATGTGGTGCGGCGGCTGTGCGGGCCGCGCATCAGTTGGGTCGAGGGTTCGCACCTCATCCCGTTTGAAAAGCCGATCGAGACGGCGCGCGCCGTGCTTCAGTGGCTGGGGGCTGCTGGGTCAACGTTAGAAATCACTGGCACGGCGACGTAGCCGCCCGCCAACGCCACCAGGCGCAAGGCGCCTTCGAACACCGCTTCCACCGCCTGGCGCACGTTGCCGTCGGCCACCCGGCCCTGCGCCAGCGCGCGCCCGGCTTGCAGCACCAGCAGGGTATCGGCCTGCAGGGCCAGGTTGATGTCGTGCAACACGCTCACCACGCAATGCGCCCGGCCCAATTGGCGCAGCAAGCGCACCACGGCCACCTGGTGCGGTGGGTCGAGGTGGGTGGTGGGCTCGTCCAACAGCAGCACGTCGGCCTGCACCGCCAGGGCGCGGGCCAGCAGCACGCGCTGGCGCTCGCCGCCGGAGAGCGCCGCCACGCTGCGCTGGCCCCAGGCCGCGCACTCGGTGGCCTGCATGGCCTGCTGCACCGCGGCGGCGTCAAGGGCCGTGGCCGCGCCCCACAAGCCCAGGTGCGGCAGGCGGCCCAGGGCCACCAGGTCGCGCACCTTCATGTCTGTGTGCTCCGGGCCTTGCTGCGCCAGCCAGGCCAGGCGGCGCGCGCGCTGCGCGGCGGGTTGGCCATGCAGCGGCTGGCCGGCCAGCAAGACCTGCCCGCCTTGCAGCGGCAGCAGCCCGGCCAGGGCGCGCAACAGGGTTGACTTACCAGCACCGTTAGGCCCGACCACGGCGGTCCAGCCGCGGCCGAATTCGGCGCTCAAGCCGTGCAGCACGGGCCGCTGGCCGAGGTGCACGGTCAGGCGCTCAGCGCTGAGCATGGCAGTCATAGGGTGCCTCATTCGTCCGCCCTGCCCTTCAACGCCCACAACAGGTAGAGCCCGCCCAAGAAGGCCGTGATCACGCCCACCGGCAGCTCACGCGGCGCCAGCACCAGCCGCGCGGCCACGTCGGCGGCCAGCAGCAGAGCACCGCCCAGCGCGGCGCTGACCAGCAGGTGCTGGCGCTGCGTGCCGGCAAACAAGCGCCGTGCCAGGTGCGGCGCCACCAGCCCCACAAACGCCACCAGGCCCGCCTGGGCCACGGCGGTGGCCGTGGCCAGCGCCACCAGCCCCAGCAACGCGGCGCGCCAGCGCGGCACCGCCAGGCCCAGGCTGGCGGCGCTGTCGGCGCCCAGCACCAGGGCGTCGAGCACCCGCGCCAGGGCCGTGCCGGCGGCCAGCACCGCGGCCAGGCAGCCCAGCGCCCAGGCCGCGGCCGCGCCGTCGAGCAAGGCCGTGCTGCCGAGCAAGAAGGCCTGGCGGGCACGCAAGATTTCGGGCGCCAGGCTGGCCAGCAATTCACTCGCTGCCACCAGCATCACGCCCACCGCAATGCCGGCCAGCAGCAGGCGCGGCGTGTGCTGCGCGCCACGCGCCAGCACCAGCGTGAGCAAGGTGCCCGCCACGGCGCCGATGAAGGCGGCGCCGACCAGCCCGCCCTTGAACGCAAGCGCCCCGCCGAAGGCCAAACAAATCACGACGGCCAGCGACGCACCAGCCGCCGTGCCCAGCAAATACGGGTCGGCCAGCGGGTTGCGCAGCAGGCCCTGCGCCACCGCGCCGGCCCAGCCCAGCAGCGCGCCCACGGCCCAGGCGCCCAGGCTGCGCGGGGCGCGAATGTCGAGCAGGATGGACCTGTCCTGTTCATCCACAAGTTTCAGCCAGGCCCAGCCTTCGGCGCCGGCGCACAACCCGGCCGCGGCGAGCACGGCGGTGATGAGCAGCAAGGCCCAGGCGGGTGCCGCATTGGGCTTCATGGCGCAGCGTTCACGCCGGGCTCAAGGGTGGCGGCAAGCGCCGCAGGCAATCGGCCAGCACCTGCGCAGCCTCACCCAGGCGCGGCCCGGGGCGCACCAGCAATTCGTTGTGCGCTTCATTGAAGGCGCACACGCGCCCCTGGTGCAGTGCGCGCAGTTCGCTGAACGCACTGCGCCCCTGCATCGCGGCCAGCGCGCTGGCGCGCAGCATCACCACACCGGGCTGGCTCTTGAGCACGTATTCGGGGTTGAGCTTGGGGAACGGCCCCCATTGCGGCCCGGCAATGTTGCCCAGGCTCAAGCGCGCCAAGGTCTCACCCAGGTACGACGCCGCACCCGCGGCATAGGGCGATTCGTCGACTTCGAAGTACACGCGCTGGCCGCGCCAGGCCACGGGCACGCTGGCCGCCGCCGCGTCGAGGCTGGCTTGCATGGCCTGCCACAAGGCCGGCGCATCGCCCACACCCAGCGCTTGCGACAGCAGCGTGAGCGAGCGCCGCACATCGGCATGGGTGTCTGATCTCAGCGCCAACACGGCAATGCCCAAGCCGTGCAAGCGCCCGAGCAGCCGCGCGCCGGGCGCGGCCACCACCAGTTGCGGCTGCAGGGCGACGATGCGTTCGAGCTGCGCGTCCTCCAGCCCGCCCAGCTTGGGCAGCGCGCGCACCTGCATCGGCCAGTTTGAGAAATCGTCGGTGCCCACCAGCCGTGCGCAGCCGCCCAGGGCACAGATGCTTTCGGTGGCCGAAGGCAACAGGCTGATGACGCGCTGCGCCGGGCCGCTCAGGTGCAGCGGCACGCCGCGGTCGTCGATCAGATCTACTGGCGCGGCACCCGCGCAGGCCGCCGCGGCCCACAGGCCCGCAGCGCACAGACCTGCCAACCCCCGGCGCCACGCCTTGATCACGTCACGGCCCCTGGTAGCGCAGGCCCAGCCAGGCTTGCCGGCCCGGCGCCATGGCGTCGAGCACCGGTTCATAGGCCCGCGCCGTGGCGTTGTTCAGCCGCGCTTCCAGCTGCCAGCCGCCACCCAGCTTGCGCTGCCCGCTCAAGTCGAGTGTTTGATAGGCGGCCTGAATCTGGCCGCCTTCGCTGCGCGCGCCCACGCGCAAGAGCTGTGCGGCCAAAGCCAGCTTGCCCCTTCTCCACTCGGCGCCCAGCCGCTCCTGGTGCGGCGCGCGGCGCGGCAGGCGCTGGCCGCTGGCGGCATCCTTGGCATCCAGGAAGTCCAATGCGGCCTCGAAGCGCCAGGCCGCCACGCGCTGCGCCAACGCCAGCGTGGCGCCTTGCAAGCGGGCGCGGGCCACGTTGCCGGCGCAGCCCGTGGGGTAGCCCGGCGGGCAGGCCGCGGGGTCGGGTTGATAACCAATCAAATCACTCACCCGGTTGCGGTAGAGCGTGGCGTCGAGCCGGGTGGCATCTGGCTGCCAGCGCGCACCCAGCTCCACGCTGCGCGAACGCTCGGGCTTGATGCTGGCCACGCCGTAGCCCGGGTAGTAAAGGTCGTTGAACGCCGGCGCGCGAAACGCCGTTCCGGCCATGGCGCGCAGGCTGAAGGCATCACTCGCCTGCCAGCCCCAACCCAGCTTGCCGGTGTTGACGTTGCCATACACCGAGTTGCGGTCATGCCGCACATCGGCCTGCACGCGCTGCGCGCCGAAGCCCCCGCTATAGCCCAACACCACGCCCAGGTTGCGGCGCGCCGGGGCGGTGTAGTCGGTGCTGGTGATGCGTTCATCCACATGGTCCAGCGCCAGCACGGCCTGCTGGCCCGGCGCCGGCTTGAACAGACCTTGCCATTGCACCTGTTCGCGCCGCGTCTGGTAGCGGCTGATCTGGCTGGCGCCGCTTTGGTAATCATCGCGCTGCACCGCGGCCAGCGCCTGCGTGGCCCAGCGTGACGACAGGTCAGCCTTGAAGTCCAGCGCCGCGGTGCTGGCCTGGGTGCGCGAGCGGAAGTCGGCCGTGGCGTCGGGCGCAAACGTGGGCGGCAGGTATTCGGCGCCGTCGAACTGCGCGCGCAACTGGCTGTGGGTGAGCGCCAGGCCCAGGCGGGCACTGGGGCCAAAGGCATAGCCGGCGCGCAGCGTGGCGGCGTCGCGTGCAAAACCGTCGCGGTCGGGGTTGTGCAGGCCGAAGGTGTCGCCGGGCTTGACGGCACTCACGCCGTCGCTGGCTTCGTGGCTCGCGCCCAGCGCATAGTCCCAGCCGCCGCTGCGCCCGCGCAGGCCGGCGGCCACTTCGCCGGAGCCCAGGTTGCCGGCCCGCATGAAGGCATCCACCTGCGCCGGCCCCTGGCCGCTGCGCGTGAAGATCTGCACCACGCCGCCCACGGCATCGGCCCCATACAGGCTGGAGCCCGGCCCTCGTAACACCTCAATGCGTGCGACTTGCGCCAGGCTTAAGGAGGCAAAGTCCACCTGGCCCGAGGTGGCGCCACCGACGCGTACGCCGTCAATCAACACCACCACGCTGGCCGCTGAGGTGCCGCGCAGCATCAACCCCGCGCTTTGCCCCGGCCCGCCGTTGCGCGAGAGTTGCATGCCGCCTTCGCGGCGCAGCAGGTCTTCGAGTGAATCGGCCAGTGAAGCGCGTATGCGGGCTTCGTCGATGACCAGCACATCGGCCACCAGGTCGGCCGTGGCCTGCGGCGCCCGTGCACCGGTGACGACCACCACGGCGGCAGAGTCCGGTTGCGCATGCGACAACGACGCTGCGCACAGCCCAATGGAAATTGAGAATTTGAAGAGAAAGTTCAAGACCAGCCCTTTCGCGCCGCACGCCCCGTGCAGCCAACGGTTAGAGAGTGGCCCTGAGATTTGCCATCGCGCTGCGGGCACGCTCAGGCAGCCGCCCGAACGCACCGTGAGCGCGCCACCCACCGCAGCGCCAACCACGCACGCTTGGCAGGCCGGTCTCCGGGCTTGCGAGTGCCGGCTCGTTGCCGAGCCGGCTGGTCTTGCTGGCCGCGCCTTCCCAAGTGTGTTCACTCAGTGGCACCGCGGCCGACACTCGCCTACCGTTGCGGGGGCAGCGCCCGAATGGGGCTTGATCCAACGTGCGGACCCGAGCCTGACGGGCTTCCCGTTTCATCGCGCCCTTGCACTGCAAGGGCTTGCGACACCTGAAGCATGTGCGGCCGAGTCTAGCAGTGTCGTTTCACGGGTTCATGCCGCGCGAGGCGTGCAAAGCGCGTCGATATAATCGTGCTTTCCCACCTCGGCAACTCCAAAGCGGCTTCACGCCAGCGAGGGTTTGCCGCATGTCATGACCAAGTTCGTCTTCGTCACCGGCGGTGTGGTGTCCTCCCTCGGCAAGGGCATTGCATCGGCGTCGTTGGCCGCCATTCTTGAATCGCGTGGCCTCAAAGTCACCCTTATCAAGCTCGACCCGTATCTCAATGTGGACCCGGGCACGATGAGCCCGTTCCAGCATGGCGAAGTCTTCGTCACCGACGACGGCGCTGAGACTGACCTGGACTTGGGCCACTACGAGCGCTTCATCACCACGCGCATGAAGCGCAGCAACAACTTCACCACCGGGCAGATCTACAAGTCGGTGCTGGAAAAAGAGCGCCGCGGCGACTACCTGGGCAAGACCGTGCAGGTGATTCCGCACGTCACCAACGAGATTCAGGATTACATCAAGCGCGGCGCGGGCTTCGGCACACCCGAAGGCGTTGACGTGGCGATCGTTGAAATTGGCGGCACGGTGGGCGACATCGAAAGCCTGCCCTTCCTCGAAGCCGTGCGCCAACTCAGCCTGCGGCTAGGGCCGCAACAAACCGCGTTCGTGCACCTCACCTACGTGCCCTGGATCGCCGCGGCCGGTGAACTCAAGACCAAGCCCACGCAGCACACGGTGCAAAAGCTGCGCGAAATCGGCATCCAGCCCGACGCCCTGCTGTGCCGCGCCGACCGCGCCATCCCTGATGAAGAGCGCGAGAAGATCTCGCTGTTCACCAACGTGTTCGAACACGGCGTGATCAGCATGTGGGACGTGGACACCATCTACAAGGTTCCGCGCATGCTGCACGAGCAGGGCCTGGACGAGATGATCTGCATGAAGCTGCAGTTGCTCACCCGGCCGGCTGATCTGAAACGTTGGGACCGCCTGGTGCACGAAGTGGAGCACCCGCAAAGCGAAGTCACCATCGCCATGTGCGGCAAGTACACCGACTTGTCTGACTCCTACAAGTCGCTCAACGAAGCCTTGCGCCATGCCGGCATCCAGCACCATGCGCGGGTCAACATCGAATACGTTGACGCCGAAACGCTCACGGCGCAAAACGCCAGCCAGTTGGAGAAGTTCGACGCCGTGCTGGTGCCCGGCGGCTTCGGCAAGCGCGGCGTGGAAGGCAAGATCTGCGCGGCGCAGTACGCGCGCGAACACCGCCTGCCCTACCTGGGCATTTGCCTGGGCATGCAGGTGGCCACCATCGACATGGCACGCCACCAGGCCGGCCTGAGCGGCGCCAACAGCACCGAGTTCGACCCGGCCACGCCGCACCCGGTGATCGCGCTCATCGACGAATGGCAAGACCGCGACGGCAGCATTCAGAAGCGCACGGCGCAGTCTGACCTGGGCGGCACCATGCGCCTGGGCGCGCAAAGCTCGGACGTGAAGCCCGGCACGCTGGCGCATGCCATCTATGGCGATGTGGTCACCGAACGCCACCGCCACCGCTACGAGGCGAATGAACATTACCTCGAACGTTTGCAAGATGCCGGCTTGGTCATATCAGCCATCACGCAGCGCGAAAAGCTCACAGAGATGGTCGAGCTGCCGCGCGCCGTGCACCCGTGGTTCGTGGGCGTGCAGTTCCACCCCGAATTCAAAAGCACGCCGTGGGATGGCCACCCGCTGTTCAACAGCTACATCCAGGCCGCGCTCACCCGCCATGCGCAGCGCGGCAAGGCGGCACTAAGGCAAGTGGCATGAACCTGTGTGGCTTCGAAGTCGGCTTGCGCCAGCCCTTCTTCCTGATCGCCGGCCCATGCGTGGTGGAAAGCCTACAATTGCAAATGGATGTGGCCGGGCATTTGAAGGAAGTCACCGCATCGTTAGGCATCCCGTTCATCTTCAAGAGCAGCTACGACAAGGCCAACCGCAGCAGTGGCGAAAGCTTTCGCGGCCCAGGCATGGAGCGTGGCCTGGAAATATTGGCACAGGTGAAGCGCGAGCTGAACGTGCCGGTGTTGACGGATGTGCATGCCGAAGCCGAAATCGCGGCCGTGGCCGCGGTGGTGGATGTGCTGCAAACCCCGGCCTTCCTGTCGCGCCAGACCGATTTCATTCGCGCGGTGGCGCAAAGCGGCAAGCCCGTGAACATCAAGAAGGGCCAGTTTCTGGCGCCGGGCGACATGAAGCATGTCATCAACAAGGCCCGCGCCGCCGCGCGCGAAAAGGGCCTGAACGAAGACAACTTCATGGCTTGCGAACGCGGCGTGAGCTTTGGCTACAACAACCTGGTGAGCGACATGCGCAGCCTGGCCATCATGCGCGAAAGCGGCGCGCCGGTGGTGTTCGACGCCACCCACAGCGTGCAGTTACCCGGTGGCCAAGGAACCAGCTCAGGTGGCCAGCGCGAGTTCGTTCCGGTACTGGCGCGGGCCGCGGTGGCGGTGGGCATTGCCGGGCTATTCATGGAGACCCACCCCAACCCGGCGCAGGCCTTGAGCGACGGGCCGAACGCCGTGCCGCTGAAGCACATGCGGGCCTTGCTCGAACAGTTGCTGGCGCTGGACCGGGTGGTCAAGGCGCAGCCCTTGCTCGAAAACGACTTCAACTGAGATCTTGATATGGCTGCTGGCTACCTTGTCGTCGACGTTCAGGTTAGCGACCCCGAACAGTTCAAGCACTACCAGGCCCTGGCCCCGGCCGCGGTGGCCGCAGCGGGTGGCGAATACGTGGTGCGCGGCGGGCGCAGCGAAGCGCTGGAAGGCGATTGGCTGCCGCAGCGCACCACCGTGGTTCGCTTCCCCAGCTACGAGCAGGCCAAGGCCTTTTACAACAGCGAGCCGTACCGCGCCGCGCGTGCTAAGCGTACTGGGGCCACGGCCCACTTCAACATGGTGTTGGTTGAGGGCGTTTGAGCTGTTGAGCGGAACCTGAATGTGCAATTTCATCAAGGAACAAAGTGAGCGCAATCGTTGACATCGTCGGCCGCGAGATCCTCGACAGCCGCGGCAACCCCACCGTTGAATGCGACGTGCTGCTGGAAAGCGGCACCATGGGCCGCGCCGCCGTGCCTTCGGGCGCGTCCACAGGCAGCCGCGAGGCCATCGAGCTGCGCGACGGTGACAAGGCCCGCTACGGCGGCAAGGGCGTGCTCAAGGCGGTGGAGCACATCAACACCGACATCAGCGAAGCGGTGATGGGGCTGGATGCTTCCGAGCAGGCCTTTCTCGACAAGACCATGATCGACCTCGACGGCACTGAGAACAAAGGCCGCCTGGGTGCCAATGCGATGCTGGCCGTGAGCATGGCCGTGGCCCGCGCCGCGGCCGAAGAAAGCGGCTTGCCGCTGTACCGCTACTTCGGCGGCATGGG
>JAYUHT010000644.1:0-2884 GCA_043766725.1 Burkholderiales bacterium
AGTTTGGCTTGCTCAAGCCGCTGCGCATCGAGCCCGGCCTCAAGCACCAAGGCCGCCAGCGTGGCGCCGGCGGCGATGTTCTGTTCGTTCACCCACACCGCGCGCATCACCGCGCCGGCCAGGTTCAACGCAGCCTCGGTGCCATCGTTGGCTTGCACGGTGATGATCAACCGCGCGGCGTCATCGGCCGCCACCGGGAAGTGCTTCGGGTGCAAGGTCAGCGGCAAACCCAACGCCTGGCTGAAGCGATTGAGATCCACCAGCCGGTATGCCTGGCGCTGCGGCGCGCGCTTGGCCAGCGGCAGGCCGCCACTGACGGGGAAGATTTGCCCCAGGTCTATTGGCAGCACCTCGATGCTGGCGCCCGCAGCACGCGCGATGCGGCGCAGCCGCTCATGGCCCAGGTAGGTCCATGGCGAATTCGGCGCGAAGTGGTATTCGATGTTGCGGCTCATGCTTTGTCCATGGATGGGCGGTGCCGCACAGTGTAGGAGTACGGCCCGGCGCCCACAGCGGCATGCTCAAGTCAATGCGTGCACGCAGGCACTTGCGCTTGCAGACGCAAGGGCGCGTCGCGCCAATGCGTGCAGACCACGCGCGCGCCAGTGTGAATAAGTCACATGACCGGCGCTTCGAATTCACCACTCTTGAGGCCAGGCAGTGCCTAACCTTGGCTCGCGTTGTCTCGTGCCCGGCGCGGGCCGGCAACGCATCAACCAGGACACACCATGTTCGACCTCATGCTCAACCAAGAAGCTCCCGCCCGCCACGCGGCGCTGCCGTACCAGGGCCCGGAACGCCGGGGCGGCCAGCCGTCGGGGCAGGCGTCCATTGCGCTGTACGCCAGCATGCTCGACGAAGTCGACTACGGCTTGCTCTTGCTCAGCCCGGCTGGCCAGGTGCTGCACGCCAACCACGCCGCACGCACCGAACTCGACGAGCAGCACCCGCTGCGCCGGTTGGGTGGCATGTTGGGCGCCAGGCTGGGGCGTGATGTGCTGCCGCTGCACGACGCGTTGGCCGCGGCCCAGCGCGGCCTGCGCCGCTTGCTCACGCTGGGTGAAGGCGCGCAACGGGTCAGCGTGGCGGTGGTGCCGCTGGCGCCCAGCCCTGAGGCCAAGGGCCATGCCACGCTGGTGGTGCTGGGCAAGCGGCAGATGTGCGAAGGCCTGTCGGTGCAATGGTTCGCGCGCGGCCATGCGCTCACCCAAACCGAGACCCGCGTGCTCGAAGCCTTGTGCGCGGGTGTGGCGCCCAGCCTCATTGCCAAACAACATGGCGTGGGCATGGCCACCGTGCGCACGCAAATCGGCAGCATCCGCAACAAGACCGGCAGCGCCAGCATCCGCGAGCTGGTGCGCATGGTGGCCGTGCTGCCGCCGCTGGTGAGCGCCTTGCGTGACCCCAGCAACACGCCCGCCCAGCACTGGGCGCAAGCGGCATGAGGCCCACCGGGCCGCCAGCGAGGTGAAGGCAACGGTTAACATCCGCGCGCCATGCAGCGCGCGGATCTCGACCCCATCACCCTTGCCCCCCTCACGCCCCACCTGCGCGACCTGGCGCGGCGCGGCGAAATGCGCCGCTACCGCAAGGGCACCCTGCTCATTCAAGAAGGCGACTTCGGGCAAACGCTTTACATCATCCTTGAAGGCCAGGTGCGCGCCTTCGCCACCGGCGACAAAGGCCGCGAGATCACCTACGGCGAATACGGCGCCGGCGAATACATGGGCGAACTCAGCCTCGACGGCGGCCCACGTTCGGCCAGCGTGGAAACGCTGAAAGCCTCGCTGTGCGCGGTCATCACACGCCAGACCTTGCAGCAGTTCATCGCCGACGTGCCCGAGTTCGCGTTCGAGCTGCTGGCAAAGGTGATCCGCCGCGCGCGCCACGCCACCACGAACGCCAAGCAAATGGCGCTGCTCGATGTCTACGGCCGCCTGGCCCTGTTGCTTGAAGGCCTGGCCCGCCCGCGCCCCGACGGCACGCGGGTCATCGAACCTTGCCCGACCCAAGACGACATGCGCAAGCGCCTGGGCTGCTCACGAGAAATGATCTCGAAGCTGCTCAAGGGCCTGAAGTTGGGCGGCTGGGTGCGCGACGAAGGCAACAAGACCTTGGTGTTGATGAAGGCGTTGCCGCCGGGGTGGTGAGACTAAGGGCTGCCTCGCCGCCCCTTGCCGACTTCACTCACGCGCATGGCATCGGGGTGAGGCGCAGCGCCCAACGCAGGTTGATGCCCGCCGCTCTTGCCACGGCCTACCGGCGGCCTCGCGGCATAGCGATCTTCCAACAACATCCGCGTCACGCAAGCGGCCGCCACGCTGGTGCCATTCAACCGCACCGTCGCGTTGCTGAGCACTGCCGTGGCAGCCAACCCTTGGTTGATGCTCGACTCATCGGCGGGCGCAAGAACAGTTGGCTTGCGGCTGACGTCGGTGCTGGAGTATTGAGCCACTGCGCCATCGACGACGTAGGCGCCCACGACGACTGTCTTGGTGCCATAAGCCAGACAGTTCAGAGAGTTCTCGCCCGTCACCGTTGCTTCAGAGTCGAGGCAGAAGCTGGCCTGTCGCGGGCCAGCCTCACTACCAAGCACAGCCTCATCACGCTCGCACCATGCTTTGACGTGAACGGCTTCATCCGTCTGATTGCGAAACTCAACCTGCCAGCGCCCATAGGGTGCGGCGGTGCGCGAAGTGCCAACTTGGGTTGGCGCGGTTGCCAGCAGAAGCATGCTGCCAACCCTGCCTTGACACACCTTTCTGGGAAAGACCAATGCGCAAACGATGCTTCCGTCAACCTGCCAGGAGCCCGCCTCGCCCGGGCCAATCCAGCCCTCGTCGTGCGCTACATGGCACCCTGAGGGAACGACCCGCACGGTCAA
>JAYUHT010000645.1:0-2880 GCA_043766725.1 Burkholderiales bacterium
CCATCATGTTGCCGCTCTGGTTGTCGCCCAGCACCTCGCCGGCACCGCGAATTTCCAGGTCGTGCATGGCCAGGTAGAAGCCCGAGCCCAGCTCTTCCATGTCTTGAATCGCCTGCAAGCGCTGCGCGGCCTGCTTGGTCAGGCCTTGCACATCGGGCACCAGCAAGTAGGCATAGGCCTGGTGGTGCGAACGCCCGACGCGGCCGCGCAACTGGTGCAGTTGCGCCAGGCCGAATTTGTCGGCCCGGCTCATGACGATGGTGTTGGCCGTGGCCACGTCGATGCCGGTTTCGATGATGGTGGAACACAGCAGCAGGTTGAAGCGCTGCGCCACGAAGTCGCGCATCACGTGTTCCAACTGGCGCTCGGGCAACTGGCCATGGGCCACCGCAATGCGCGCCTCGGGCAGCAGCTCGACCAGCGCGGCACGCCGGTTTTCAATCGTCTCGACTTCGTTGTGCAGAAAGTAGACCTGGCCACCACGCTTCAATTCGCGCAGCACGGCTTCGCGGATGATCGAATTGCCCTCGCTGCGCACAAAGGTTTTGATCGACAAACGGCGCTGCGGCGCGGTGGCAATCACGCTCAAATCGCGCAGGCCTTCCAGCGCCATGCCCAGCGTGCGCGGGATCGGCGTAGCGGTGAGCGTGAGCACATCCACCTCGGCGCGCAGGGCTTTCATGGCTTCTTTGTGGCGCACGCCGAAGCGGTGCTCCTCATCCACGATCAGCAGCCCCAGGCGGTTGAACTTCACCGTGCCCGACAGCAGCTTGTGCGTGCCCACCACGATGTCAATCGTGCCGTCTTCCAGCCCCGCCATGGACGCGGCCACTTCCTTCGGGCTGCGAAAGCGCGACATTTCGGCCACCTTCACCGGCCACTTGCCAAAGCGATCCACCAGCGTCTGGTAATGCTGTTCAGCCAGCAGCGTGGTGGGCGCCAGGAAGGCCACTTGCTTGCCGCCATGCACGGCCACGAAGGCGGCGCGCAGGGCGACCTCAGTCTTGCCGAAACCGACGTCGCCACACACCAGCCGGTCCATCGGCTTGGGTGCCACCATGTCTTGAATCACGGCGTGAATGGCGGCGCGTTGGTCAGCGGTTTCTTCAAAGCCGAAGCTGGCCGCAAAGGCTTCGTAGTCGTGCGCGCTGAACGGGTGGCTCATGCCTTCGCGCGCGGCGCGCCGGGCATACAGGTTGAGCAGTTCGGCCGCGGTGTCGCGCACCTGCTCGGCGGCCTTGCGCTTGGCCTTGTCCCAGGCCGGTGAACCCAGCCGGTGCAGCGGCGCTTCTTCAGCGCTGACGCCGGTGTACCGGCTGATCAAATGCAACTGCGCCACGGGCACGTAGAGCTGGGCCTTGTCAGCGTATTCAAGGTGCAGGAACTCGCTCGCACCATCGCCAATATCAATGTTGATCAAGCCCTGGTAGCGGCCGATGCCGTGGTTGAGGTGCACCACCGGGTCGCCCACCTTCAGCTCGGACAAGTCCTTGATCAGCGCATCGACGCTGCTGGTCTGCTCCTGCTTCTTGCGCCGCCGCTGCCCGGGTGTGCTGGCAAAGAGTTCGGTCTCGGTGATGAACTGCAGGCTGCGGTCTTCAGCCGGCTCGTGCCAGTGAAAGCCCACGTCCAGCGGCGCGGCGGTGATGGCCACCTTCTCATCGCTGGCCTCGAACTCAGCCAGCGTGGCCACGCTCGGCGGGTCGATGCCGTGGTCGCGCAGCAGCTCCAGCAGGCTTTCGCGCCGGCCTTCGCTCTCGGCCACCAGCAACACGCGCGCGCCGGTGGAGTCGATGTGCTGTTGCAGTGCGGCCAGGGGCTCGGTGGCGCCGCGGTCCACGCTCACATCGGGCAGGCCACGTGCCCAATCACTTGGATCGTTACCCCGCAACGCCAAGGTAGCGTGGGTGTGTGTGAGCGTGAAGAAATCTTCTTCACGCAGGTACAGGTCTTCGGGCGGCAGCAGCGGCCGCTCGGGGTCGTGGCGCAAGAACTTGTGGCGCTCGCGCGTGTCGGCCCAGAAGCGCTGCAGCGCCTCGGGCACCTCGCCGTGCAGCACCAGCCGCGCCTGCGCGCCGAGGTAATCGAAGATGGTTGCCGTGTGCTCAAAGAACAGCGGCAAGTAGAACTCGATGCCCGCCGTGGCCAGGCCGGCGGCCATGTCTTTGTAGACACGGCAACGGGTGGGGTCGCCCTCCATGCGTTCGCGCCAGCGCGCTCTGAACGCGGTGCGTGAAGGCTCGTCCATCGGGAATTCGCGCCCCGGCAGCAGCCGCACTTCAGGCACCGGGTACAAGCTGCGCTGGGTGTCGGGGTCGAAGGTGCGGATCGAGTCGACTTCGTTGTCGAACAGGTCCACCCGGTAGGGCACGTTCGAGCCCATCGGGAACAAGTCGATCAAGCCGCCACGCACCGCGTATTCACCGGGCGAGACCACCTGGCTGACATGGCTGTAGCCGGCCAGCGTGAGCTGGGCCTTCAGCGCCGCTTCATCGAGCTGAGTCTTCTGCTTGAAAGAGAACGTGTAGGCCGCCAGAAACGAAGGCGGTGCCAGCCGCGCCAGCGCGGTGGTGGCCGGCAGCAGCACGACATCGGCCGCGCCATTGCGAATGTTCCACAGCGTGGCCAGGCGCTCGGAGATCAGGTCTTGATGCGGGCTGAAGTTGTCATACGGCAAGGTCTCCCAATCGGGGAATACCGTCACGCGCAAGCCCGGCGCGAAGAAGGGCAACTCATCGGCCAGGCGCTGCACATCAGCCGGCTCGGCGCACACGATGCACAGCACGCCGGCTTGCGTGCCCTGTGCAGTGGCATGTTTGGCCAACAGCAAGGCATCGGCCGAGCCGGGTGGGCGCGGCAGCGTGAAGCGCTTGCCGCAGG